>JBKJLR010000063.1:0-5082 GCA_046596865.1 Chitinophagaceae bacterium | reverse complement strand
GGAGAAGAAGGAAGTCAATATTGAATAGTATACACAGCTATGGGAAATGAATGAAAAAGCGGAGATATTAATGATGAGGGGTATTTGTTTTGCAACGAAAAAAGCCCCGAAATTGTCATTATTGCATGAATGTTAGCATTAAAGAAAATTCATGGGTGGCAAAAATGGCGGCTGCCAAAATGAAAGCGGATAAAGTGGCTATTGTTTTTGGCAACCGGATACATCTTCACAACACCAGCAGGCAAGAATTTCTAAATAACAGAGATTGGGTTTGCCATGAACTAAAGCATGTTGAGCAATACCGGCAAAATGGCTTTGCAGGGTTTCTCATTAAATATATTTTCGACTGGATGAAGAACGGCTACTACAATAATAAATTTGAAGTGCAGGCAAGAGAAAGTGAGAAGGATGATTCATTGATGAAAGATGTCCAATTTATTTAATTACCCATTCCACCTCTCCAAAGTCAAACTCTTCCTCTATAGCATGATGAGTAATTAATTTACCCCCGGTTGAAACACCTTGTATCATTGCTTCAAAAACCTTTGGACCTTTTTTCAATTTTACTGTTGCGTTTCTTTTATACAAATGGGTCAGGTAAGTACTGTAAATATTTTCAAACCCATCCTCAATCAATTCCGTAAAACGTTTATTAAAAACAAGAACAAGTTCTTTTGCAAACTCAACTACATCAAAACTTTTACCAGTTATTTGTTTTAGCGAAACGGGGTTGGGCAAATCTGAAGGAAACCGGGTTTGGTTAATATTAATACCTATACCTGCGATAGACCATTTCCACTGAGTAATTGTCGAAGTGTTGGCTGCACCTGGTTGCTGGCTGTTGAATGCTGGCTGCGAACCGGTCACTACCGATTCGATCAAAATTCCTCCTGCCTTTCTGTCCTGCCAGTACAAATCGTTGGGCCATTTTATTTTGGCTTCATCCCCTGCATATTTAATAAAAAATTCATGTACTGCCACTGCCACACAAGCATTTAGCTGAAACTGCTGGGTAAGCAGGAGGGGTTGGGGTTCTATTATAATGCTCAGAATAACATTCCCCCCTTTTTCCGTACTCCATGCTTTCCCTCTTTGGCCTTTCCCAGCCACTTGTTCATGAGCAAAAATGGCCATTCCATGTTGTGCCAAACCCGCATATATTTTCTGCCGGGCATAGTTGTTGGTACTATCCACCGATTGAAGTTCAATAAATGGCAAACCGGGGGGCTGAGTGGAGAAGGGTTTTGGCAATTAATTGCTATTTTTGACAAAGTAAACTAGTTTCTTGTTGCTGCTATCCTGTTTTTGGAAAAATTGTTACAAACCGAACGTTTTAACCACAAACTAAACACCAGTAACCAGCAACAAAACACAAACTAAAAACACTCTCATTATTTGGAACAACTGGCATCTCTGACCAACCGCAAAAAGAAAAGTGCAGCACGGTTAACGAAGAACTCAAAAATCATCAAAACCATTATTGCAGCAATCCAGGAAAAAAAAGGGGGAAATATTATCTCTCTTGACCTGCGAAAAATTAATGAAGCTGTAGCTGACTTCTTTATTGTTTGTGAAGCAAACAGCTCAACACAGATAAAAGCTATAGCTGATAATGTGGAAGACAGAGTAAGAGAAAAGTGCAGCGAAAATCCTTATCATCATGAAGGATTTCAACAACTGCAATGGGTGCTGATTGATTATGTGAATGTGGTAGTACATGTAATGCTCACAGAAACACGGAAATTTTACCAACTGGAAGAAATGTGGAGTGATGCGGCGAGTGAAGAACACAATGAGTAGTCTTAAATATTTTTTTATAATATATTTTGTTACAATAATTTTTAATTACCAGGAACGTAGAGAAAATAATATATGGCACAAGATCCCAACAGGAACGATAATAGACAACCAAGGTTAGGCAATCGCCCAGGCGGAGGAGATGACCCCAACCTGCCCCCAAAGAAAGGACCCAAGTTTAGTATTTACTGGATATATGCTATCATATTTGCTGTATTGATAGGCTTTCAATTGTTTAATCCATTCTCGCCGAATGCTGCTAAAACGAACAATCTTGCATTTAAAAGCATGATACTGGCAGGGGAAGTAAGCAAATATGAAATAGTTGATAACCGGAAAACAGTAAAAGTTTATCTAACCAAAGATGCTGTAGAAAAACACAAGACGGAATTAAAGGAAGGGGTTACGGGTAAATTAACTGAGAAAGGCCCTCACATGTCATTTAAATTTTCTGGCGATTTTGAGAAGCAGATTGATGATTTCTACAAGCAGAACAATATTCCAAGTGACAAACAGGTAAAATATTATGTTACCACCGAAAGAGACTTATTGGGTGGGGCTTTGCAATTTTTGCTACCCATCTTACTATTTGTTGGCTTGTGGATATTATTGATGCGTAAAATGAGTGGCGGCGCAGGTGGTGGCGGTGGCCCTGGTGGTATATTTAATATTGGAAAATCAAAAGCAACATTATTTGATAAGGGCACAAAAGTCAATATCACTTTTGCAGATGTAGCAGGATTGGATGAGGCGAAAGTGGAAGTGATGGAAATCGTTGACTTTCTAAAAAATCCGAAAAAATACACCAACCTCGGGGGTAAAATTCCAAAAGGAGCTTTATTAGTAGGCCCTCCGGGTACAGGTAAAACATTGCTGGCAAAAGCTGTGGCAGGCGAAGCACAGGTACCATTCTTTAGTTTAAGTGGTTCAGACTTTGTCGAAATGTTTGTAGGAGTTGGCGCCAGCCGGGTAAGAGATTTATTCAAACAGGCCAGAGAAAAAGCTCCCTGTATCATATTTATTGATGAGATAGATGCCATTGGCCGTGCAAGAGGAAAGAATGCGATGATGAGTAATGATGAAAGGGAAAGTACATTAAACCAGTTGTTGGTAGAAATGGATGGATTTGGAACTGATGTAGGCATTATTGTACTTGCTGCTACTAACCGTCCTGATGTATTGGATACTGCATTGCTGCGTCCGGGTCGTTTCGACAGGCAGATAACTATCGATAAACCCGATTTGGTTGGTCGTGAGGCGATATTTAAAGTGCATCTGAAACCTATCAAGATCTCTAAAACATTAGATATAAAGAAACTGGCCGAACAAACTCCCGGATTTGCCGGTGCTGATATTGCCAACGTATGTAACGAAGCTGCGTTAATTGCTGCCCGTAAAAATAAAGAAGCAGTAGATATGTCAGACTTTCAGGATGCGGTTGACAGGGTAATTGGTGGACTGGAAAAGAAAAACAAAATCATTTCACCAGAAGAGAAGAAAATTATTGCCTTTCATGAAGCTGGTCATGCGGTCTGTGGCTGGTACCTGGAACATGCCTACCCATTACTTAAAGTAACCATTGTTCCAAGAGGTACAGCGGCACTGGGCTATGCGCAATACACTCCGAAAGAACAATATTTATACAATATTGACCAGCTAACGGATCAGATTTGTATGACACTCGGTGGCAGGGCCAGCGAAGAAATTTTCTTCCATAAAATTTCTACCGGGGCTCAAAACGACCTGCAGCAGATAACAAGAATAGCTTATGCTATGGTTACAATGTACGGTATGAGTGATAAAATAGGCAACATCAGCTTTTATGATCCGCAGCAGGAAACAACATTTACCAAACCATATTCTGACGAAACAGCTAAAATGATTGATCAGGAAGTACGTAAACTGATTGATGATGCCTACGAGAAAACAAAACACCTGTTGACTGAAAAAAGAGAGGATGTGGAAAAATTAGCACATGCATTGTTGGAAAAAGAAGTGTTGTTCCAAAGTGATGTAGAAGCACTGATCGGTAAAAGACCGTTTGAAGAAAAGAAACCGCTGACAGATGATGTAATAATTGCAGAAGAAGCTCATGAACCAATGATAGCCGCAGAGCCAAAACAAGAAGACGAAAAATCAACAGGTGAGCAAACAGGTACTATGGGGCTGGCTCCTTCTATTTAACAGGTAAGTATGAACGTTTCTCCATCAAAGGAAAATATTTTAAAAAAAATCCGCAAGGCGTTGAGTCATTCAACGCCTTTACCTTTTCCACAAAGCGAAGGCAGCCAATCGGTTTTTCAGCCATTACAACAGGAACCTGAAGTGGAATTTGCTGAGCAATTCACCAAACTCCAGGGAAAATTTATATACTGCATCAATCAGCAGGAGTTGGCCTTTCAGCTGGGCAGCCTGGTGAAAAAACAGAATTGGGAGAAAATATTTTGTGTAGAGGATAAGCTGATAGCGAATGTATCTTCACAATTAGCTGGCAGATTAATTAAAACTGATCTAGCCAACTGCGATGTTTCCATTACCGGTTGTGAAAGCTTAGTGGCGAGAACCGGGAGTATTGTAATGAGTTCAGCACAAAATAACGGACGTACTGCCAGTGTGTATGCACCCATTCATATTTGCATAGCTTTTACAAATCAACTCGTTTATGATTTGAAAGATGCCCTGCTGGCAGCAAAAAATAAGTATGGCATCAACCTCCCTTCCCTCATAACCTTTGCTACTGGTCCCAGCCGGACAGCTGACATTGAAAAAACCCTGGTGGTAGGTGTGCACGGACCCAAAGAAGTGTACTTGTTCCTGGTGGAGGGTTGAATAGTCAGTATAAAAGATTAATACAGTATTTAGTAAATTCCGGCTTTCTATTTTGTCTGCTTTAGTTACTCAAATTCTTGCTTTTCCGGTAGGGCTTGCCGAAGCCTGACTCTTAGCTTATCTTTAGGGCATGACAAATCCCGGCGTTTACCAGTTATTTGTGTACGGCTCACTCCGCAGCGGATTTCACAGCCCGGTGTATGAATACATCAGCCGGTTTTTTAAATTCATTGGCGAAGCCAAAGTAAGCGGCCAACTGTTTGACATGGGCAATTATCCTGCAGGTGTCCGCAGTAATGAAAGCAGCTTTATCGTTGGTGAACTGTATCAGGCAAAAAATGAACATGAATTCTCCTGGGCCATTGGTCAGCTGGATGATTATGAAGGAGTGTCAGTAGAAGCGGATGAAATACAATTATATCGCCGGGAAATTACCGACGTACACATCAATGGTCA
>JBKJLR010000238.1:0-4457 GCA_046596865.1 Chitinophagaceae bacterium | reverse complement strand
TGATGAGCCGTATTGAAGGCGCCACCAGGAATAAACTACAGCAAGCCATCAATATAGGTATGGTATTAGTGAATGGAAAAGAAATCCGTTCCAACTATAAAATAAAACCGCTGGATTCCATCATTGTGTATTCAGACATGAGCCCGGAACAAACTGCTGTAGTACCAGAAGAGATGGATCTCAACATTGTGTTTGAAGATGCAGACCTGATGATTATTAATAAGCCTGCGGGGATGGTAGTTCATCCGGGCAGTGGCAATTACTCAGGTACGTTATTAAACGGCGTTTCATATTATCTGCAACAGCAAAATCCTGATCTATCAGAAGATACCCTGCCAAGATTTGGCCTGGTACACCGTATTGATAAAAACACCAGCGGTCTCTTAGTGCTGGCAAAAACAGATAAGGCCATGCGGCACCTGGCCAAACAATTTTTTGATCACACTACCAGCCGTAAATATGTGGCATTGGCCTGGGGTGATATACAAAATGATACCGGAACAATAGAAGCTCATGTGGGCCGCAATTTAAGATACAGAAAATTATTTGAAGCCTATCCCGAAGGTGATCATGGTAAAGAAGCGATTACTCATTACAAAGTGATAGAAAGGCTTGGATATGTGACATTGGTTGAATGTATTTTGGAAACCGGCCGTACACACCAGATAAGAGTACACATGAAATATATAGGGCATCCCCTGTTTAATGATGATTTTTATGGAGGAGATAAAATTGTTAAAGGAACCGTTTATACCAAGTACAAACAATTTGTAGATAATTGTTTTCAAATTTGCCAGCGGCAGGCCTTACATGCAAAAACTCTTGGTTTTATTCATCCAACCACCGGTGAAGAAATGTTTTTTGAAGCTGCATTACCGGATGATATGGTGCAAGTAATAGAAAAATGGAGAAAGTATTCCGGGTCAGTTGGCAGTCAGCAGTAGGCAGTTTGCAGTCTTCAGTTCTCAATGGGCAGTGGGTAAAAATCAAGAATGATTTGAAAAAAATATTTTATGGCATCATACAAAGACATGATTGTTTTTAAGAAAGCATTTGAACTGGCAATGGATATTCTGGAAATTTCTAAAAGATTTCCAAAAGAAGAAACCTATAGCCTTACAGATCAGGTAAGAAGAAGTTCAAGGTCTGTCTGTGCAAATTTTGCTGAAGCGTATAGGAAAAGAAAGTATCCGGCTCATTTTCTCAGCAAACTTACAGACTGTGATAGTGAAAATTCAGAGACTGATGTTTGGATTGAATTTGCTTTTTCCTGTAAATACATTATTCAGGATGAGTATAAAAAATTGTCTGAAAAAAATGGTGAAGTAGGGAAAATGTTAGGCCACATGATCCAAAACCCGGAAAAATATTTGTAACCGTTTCTCTTGCAGACTAGCTGCTGCTGACTGAGGACTACCCACTGCCTACTGGGCAAAGTCAAACAAGGTAGCGGTAAACATCCCTCTTTCTCTTTTTTTAAAAACCACATCCCAGTTGCCGATGTAGCGAAGAAGTTTAGGAACAAGATAATTGCCAAATTTTGTCATTTGCACTTCCATGTGCACATTAAAATCATAGACACCTGCATCATAACTCATATCATAGTTTCGGGCCATTACTTCCATGGTTTTAGCACTGAACCAGGTTACCATACTGTCAATAACAATGCTGTTCTTTTCTCCGCCCTTTAAATCACTTTTAACTGTGATAGAAAAAATATAGCAGGACTGTCCTTCATATTCACCAAAGTCGATCAGGAAATTGTAGTGTTTGGCTTTGTCCGGATCAAAAATGTCAATCTTATCGCCAATAAGAGGAATACCCGGTATTCTTTTTCCGGGATTAAAAAAAAGCATTTTCAATTGTTCTTTTCGTTTTGCGATACCGCTTTGGGATTTAGGACGAAAATCAATTCCTTTCACTATATTATTTTCTCCGCAAACAGATCCCCGGGTAAAAAAAAGACCCGCATATAATTCCCCGGTATAATAATTATGCTCCTTATTGTCATCATAAAAATTTCCGCTGGTCTTTTCATTTAATATTTCCATACTGCGGCACCCTGCAGATCGGATCTGTTTTGTTTTACTTACCAGTGAAGCTTTGATATTTCCTTTTTTATCTTTTATCCGGACATCATTCCAGGCCGTGAAGCCCAGCAGGTGAAGGTTACGGAAGGCCTTATAAAACGTTGTGTCATTTTTTACCTGGTTAATAAACCGGGCCACATTCAAATCGGTACGAATGATCACTTCCGATAGATTCACCATTTTTGAAAGCCTTTCTGTATCCAGGGAATCTTCCTGCTGGGCATGAACAAGCAGGGGAAAAAGCAATAAATGAAAACAGATCAATTTTAAAATATTCATGGTGCAAATTAAAATTTTGAAAGCAGAAATGCTTCCAAATGTAAACAGGAACTCTTATTTTTAACGACTAATCAAAAAACTTTTATGATGAAAAAGTTTGTATCATTTACTCTCTTTTTATTCGTAGCTTCCGCCATCTCTGCCCAGGATACAGCGGCAATGAAGAAACATTACCTGAAAGTGTATAACCAGGCCATTGCCTACAATGATGTGAATGCCGCCATTAACGGGCTATATGGCTACCTGGCAGTTGATAACAGCCTGAAATACAAAGACACACTATCCATGCTTTATTTTTCCACTAAAAACTACTACAGTTCGCTGGTGCTTGCAGAGGAAGTGTATAAGGCCGATGTGAACAATATACTGGCGATGGCCCGTGCTGCAGAGTCTTATGATGAGCTGGGAGATTCTAAAACTGCGACTTCATTATATGAGCAAGTGGTACCCAAAACAAAAAATCCTTATCATATTTACAAATTAGCCACCTCACAATATCAATTGAAGCGGACAGCAGAAAGTGAGTTATCTGCCAAAGCAGTTATAGCCGATACAAACAGCAAAAAAATTGGAATCAACTTTACGATGGCCAATGGCGAACAGCAGGCTGTACCTATTAATGCGGCAGCAGCCAACCTGATGGGGGTAATAAAAATGGATGCAAAAAATTATACAGGTGCAAAAGTTGATTTTTTACAGGCATTGACTCTCTTTCCGCAATTTGCCGGGGCAAAACAAAACCTGGATATTTGTGAAAAGAATTTAAAAGGTGGTACAAAAACTCCGGGTAAGACACCTGCCAAACCCAAGGGCCAATAAAACAATTAATTCAAAATTTCTGACCAGGATTGCAGAATCAAAGTAAAAAAAACAGGTATGAATTGCTTCATACCTGCTAAGTTGGTAGTTATTGAATAGCCTTATCAAAACACTTTACTATTTATACTTCATTGTTTTTTGGGTTCTTCAGGTGTTTTGTTATTTTCTTTTGACTTATCAGTAATGATCTTATTTATTGGTTGCTGTTCTTTATTGGAAGTTCCCAGAACACCTCCTTCTATTTTCTCAACTTTATCAACAGAGGTTTTATCCGGGCTAATACTTTTAACCGGCTTTGAACTATTTGATGTTCCTTCACCCTTTTCAATGATACCCAGATCTGCATTATTGTTTATCGGTTTGGAACTATTGCCATTACTTGTTTCAATATTTAATATCCCTTTGGTAAGAGGCTGATCCCATGCAGCGGGATCCAAATATTTGCCGGTTTCAAATTTATTTTTAACAACCTCTGGGATGAACTTATTTTTCTGCATGTGCTTGTCATTCCTCACACCTGTTACCTGCCAGCTTACTTCAATGGAGGGCTCATTGGTTTGAATTACAAAATGGTTCGAGGAAACTTTCTTCTTGATAATTGCCTGGGCAAAGGACCCCATGACCGTTAACTGGTAACGAAAATCTTTATTCACTGCCTGAACATATTCGGGCAACTGCACCGTTGCATAACCTTGCTCATTTGTTATAATGTTGCCACTATAGATATTTAAAACCTCATCACTTTCAATAGCTGCATGGAGCAATTTTTTATTTTCCGGATCGAGCGGATGATCAATTGAAAAAAGTTTGGCGCCGGTGGCTGAAAAGTTACCATTCACTAAAACATTTCCCTCAAATAATCCTGCATAAGCAGTCGGGTCACCGGTAGCATTTCTCCCGGAAATTGCTGCACTTAAAGAATTTACTGTCCCTTCTAACACACCTGCGACACCAAAACTTACGAAGGATCCATTTCCACCAAGCCCATAAACTCCTATATTATTTGCCACCCCAGTTGTTGAAGAATTTGCGACTCCTTTTACGCCAATAGCAAGAGGAGAAACGATCACATTATTGTTATATCCACTTGTGGCAATACCATATATTCCTATGCCTCCATTGCTGGAAAAAAATCCTGCTGGATTTGCTATGGCGGCCCGTCCGATTGTACCGGAAACAATACCAGACTCAAGGATACTCCTTACTCCAACCACAGAATTTTCTGTTGTGGCATTCAAATTCCTGGTATCTACTCTTACTCCAAATACA
>JBKJLR010000079.1:0-4044 GCA_046596865.1 Chitinophagaceae bacterium | reverse complement strand
GGACCCACACCCCACGAAAAAAATGGACCCATTATCTCTGGGAGTTTTTAATGTTGTGTCTCGCAGTGTTCTGCGGTTTCCTGGCAGAAAATATGAGGGAACACCATGTGGAAAATCTCCGGGCAAAAGGATATGCCAAAACTCTGATTGAAGATTTGGCTGGTGATACAACGGAGCTGCTGGATGTTATCAAAGAAGACAGAATTATTCTTAGTTGCTTTGACAGCATCAATATGACGATTCAAAGGGGAATAAAAAACAACATAGTACCCGGAAGCTTTTACTATTACAGCAATATTGGAACTTTTTCGCCAAAGGTAGTGTGGAACAATACCACCCTTACACAAATTACCCAGTCAGGCAGCCTCCGGTATTTTAAAAACAAGGAAATGGTTAAAAAACTCAGTATATATTATTCTAATATTGATTTTATAACCAGCCTGAATGAAGGTGACGTACGTTATCGTGATGAGAGTATTAAATTAAGAAGCAGGGTTTTGAATAATTATTTTTATTCCCGGTATTCTGCTTACATCGTTAATCGTTGGTTAGAAGTTCCCGATTCAATATTACAAAATCCTATTCCGCTTCAAAATAACGACCCGGAATTATTGAATGAATTTGCAAATAGTTTTGAAGCCAGAAGAAGGGTGCTGAATTTATTAATAAACAGAGATTATACTGATGCCCTGAAGGCTGCGACAGAGTTGATAGGAATGCTTAAAGAAGAATATCACCTGAAATAAACTATTTATGGAAGTACATCACCACAGTTCTGCCGCCCCAGGCGGGACCCACACCCCTCATAAAAAATGGACACATTATCTCTGGGAGTTTTTAATGTTGTTCCTCGCTGTGTTCTGCGGATTTTTGGCAGAGTATCAACTGGAGCATAAGATTGAGAAAGACCGGGAAAAACAATACATCCACAGCATACTGGAAGATTTGACAGAAGATACGTCGGCACTTTCAGTCAGTATAATCTCCTATGATGAAGGCCAGAAAAGAAATGATACTTTAATCCGGCTTTTAAGCAGTGCGGATGCAAAAAATCATGGTGCTGCCCTTTATCACCTTGGGCGCAGGGCATCAAGAAGCGGACGTCTCGCCATTCATGATGCCACTATTCAGCAATTGAAAAATTCCGGGGCTTTAAGGCTTATCCGGAAGCAACGGGTTTCAAAGGCTATCATTGAATATTATAACCAGCTTGTTTTTATAAATTACTTACAGAAAATCGAAGACGATGAAATAATGGAGTACCGAAAAATGGCAACGGAAGTTTTTCATCCTCTTTTATTTAATGATATTGTTGTAGAAAGCAATAACACGGTTATAGTTCCGGCTGGTAACCCAGCTTTACTTACATATGATTCAAAGATCCTTTTTCGGACTGCCGGAATGGTTTCCTATATCAGAAACACCCGGATAGGCCTTGCAAAAGTAGAAATAGAAATGAAAGCAGCTGCATTGGAACTAATAGAACTGATAAAAAAAGAATATCACCTGAAATAAATTATTTATGGAAGTACATGCCCACACCCATACCGCCCGAAAAAAATGGACTCATTATTTCTGGGAGTTTTTAATGTTATTCCTCGCAGTGTTTTGCGGGTTTCTGGCGGAGTATCAATTAGAGCATAAAATTGAAAAGGATCGGGCTAAAGATTTTGCAACATCCCTGGTACAAGATTTAATAAATGATACAACAGCCATCAACGTTCAAAAAAGAACAGGTGAAGTTTTTATTTCTATTGTGGATAGCCTGTTAAACCTTAGCAAAGGACGATTAGAAGGCCGGAATGCTGTGGAGTTTTCTTTTTATACACGGTTCATGTATTGGACAGCTCCTCTCTCCTGGAATCGGGCCACATTTGAACAAATAAAAAATTCAGGGAGTCTCCGGTATTTTAAAAATTATAAATTATTAGAAAAACTAATGAAATATAATGCATTGGTAAACGAAATTGAAGGAGAATTCAGCAATCACCAGACAAGGGGCAATATGTTATTAAAATTGATAAATGAAATTATTGACCCGGCATACCACTATGAGCTGTCAAAGTACAGATTATTGGCACTTGATACAATGTCCAGAGAAACCATGGAAAATTATTTCACTGCCAGCATTGAACCATTGGAAACTAAAAGAACTGAAATAAGAGAGATGCTGAACATGATTGTCGTACAGCAAAGAAATCTCAGGTATACAAATGATACCCGTTTGCAGCCCATCAAGGAACTGGCAAACGAACTGATTACTAATCTTAAAAAAGAATATCACCTGAAATAACTACTTATGGATGTACATGCCCACCCCCACACCCCAAGAAAAAAATGGACCTATTATTTCTGGGAGTTTTTAATGTTGTTCGTTGCAGTGAGGTGGCCAGAGGCTTAGCCTCAGTTCAATATTCTAACAACGGGTTTCAACCCGTTGCATGATGCAGAAAGTATGAAAGAGAGCCGTAGGCTCGTTACATTTGAAGATGATGAGCCGTGCCGATAGCACTCGTAATCTATCACAGTTCTTTGCACCGGACTAAAGTCCGGTTTTATAAAATAAACCGAGCCTCCGGCTCTACCAGCTATTGAAACTTGAAATAAAACATTTATGGAAGTACATGCACACAGCCACACCGCCCGAAAAAAATGGACTCATTATTTCTGGGAATTTTTAATGTTATTCCTCGCAGTGTTTTGCGGGTTTTTAGCAGAGTATCAATTGGAGCATAAGATTGAAAAGAACAGGGAAAAACAATATATGAGATCAATGATCGAAGATTTGAAAGCAGATGGCAGCTCTATTTCCACACTCCTGAAACATCGTAAAGCCCGGCTTCAAATGGCTGATTCCTTAATCAGGACAATTATTGAAAATAAATATTCGGGAAATGGGGCAGCCTTTTACTATTGGGGGCGAAGTATTTCACGAAGGACCTATTTCTTTACTGCCGACGGCACCATGCAACAATTAAAAAATTCAGGAGGGCTCAGACTGGTAAGGAATATTCCGATAGCAGACAAAATAATTGCCTATGATGTCCTGTACAGAGACATCCTGCGCCAGCAGGAATTAGAGGAAATTCAGCTGAGCGAGTACCGGGTATTTGCGGGGAGGGTTTTTGACGCAGCAGTTATCTACAGTATGGTAAATCTGAAAGACACCATCTTTATTGAAAAACCGGAGGGCAATCCCCAATTAAAAGATAGTTCACCAGTTGTATTAAATGAATTGGCCAATAAACTCAATTACTGGTCTGCAGGATCTACCCGTCTCAAGCAATTGTTAGAGCAACTCAGAGAAAAGGCTGCTGTTTTAACCACACTAATTAAACAAGAATACCATCTCAAATAAATTATAATAATGGAAGTACATGCACACACCCACACCCCAAGAAAAAAATGGACCCATTATTTCTGGGAGTTTTTAATGTTGTTCCTCGCTGTGTTCTGTGGGTTCCTTGCCGAATATCAATTAGAACATAAAATAGAAAAAGACCGGGAAAAGCAATTCATCAATTCATTGGTGGCAGATTTGCAAGATGATGTAAAAAATCTGGATGCTATGGTTGCATTTGAAGAGCAAGGCATAGCAAAGTTGGATACGCTTATCAGTTTATTGAACAATCCGGTGCTGGCAAAACAAAATGGTGACCAGTTATATTTTGTAGCAAGGGTGGGTCCCCGATCAAACCCATTTGCTAACAACAGCCGCACTTTTGATCAGTTAAAATATTCTGGCAGTTTCCGGCTAATCCGGAATGCAGCATCCTCTAATAAAATAATGGGTTATTATAATCAGCTAGCCAGCATCCGGCTGCTGGAGGATAACTATAACCATGAGTTTGATAATTATAAAAATGTCGGGGCAAAAGTGCTTAACCCTGCCATCTTACGAAAACAAGAAGATGATAAAGGAGAAATTCTGCGTGGCAATGATGATCCCTCCCTGTTGTCGTATGATGCAGGGTTGCTGAAAGAACTTAGTTTTCATACGCTGCAAATGAATGGTTCACGGCGTTCAAAAATAATACTGCTGGA
>JBKJLR010000336.1:0-3405 GCA_046596865.1 Chitinophagaceae bacterium | reverse complement strand
TGTTAGTTTGTTTCAGATCTGCTTCCGTTCCATTGAACATCACATCGGAAATACGAAAACCCAGGAATTCATTGGCTTCCTCAAATAATTTTTTGGCAAAAGCACTGTTCTCATAATTTTCCTTCCCCATCCCCTGAAATTGCGAACCTTGTCCGGGAAATATAAATGCATGCTTCATAAATTAGTTTTAGTGTGGTTTTTTTTTGCATAATCTCTATTGGAGAGAACCAACGTTGCGTCACAAAAAAAGTTTGATTGTATATACAATCAAACTTTTTTTGTGACAGTAAATATACTTTTTAATGCAAATCTGCACTGATTAGTTTCAGGAATTCACTCCGGCTGGAATTCTTCTGAAATTCCCCATCAAAAGCCGAGGTGGTCGTAGATGAGTTTTGTTTTTGTACCCCTCTCATCATCATGCACAAATGCTTGGCTTCTATTACCACTGCTACCCCCAGTGGGTTTAAAGTCTCTTTGATGGCATTCATAATCTCAATCGTTAATCTTTCCTGCACCTGGAGTCTTCTTGCATAAACATCTACCACCCTTGCCATTTTACTTAACCCTGTTATCCATCCGTTTGGTATGTAAGCAATATGTGCCTTACCAAAAAAAAGGGAGCATGTGATGTTCACACATGCTATAGAGTTCAATATCCTTTACCACGATCATTTCACTTACCGGCTCATGAAACTTGGCGGAGTTGATGATAGCTTTTGCATCTAATTCATATCCTTGTGTGAGATATTGCATTGCTTTCGCCAATCGCTCCGGAGTTTTTAATAATCCTTCTCTTGCTGAATTTTCACCGAGTAAATCCAGTACCTCCTTGTAATTTTCCATTAACCCGGAAGTCGTCTTCTCATCGTATTGTTCTATTTTTTTATAAGCCATATTGTAGAATGTGTAAATGTGTGAATGAGAAAATAAATATTCTGATATGTTACATTGATTTCTAAAAAAACTTATTAAATAATTGCATCTGTTCTTTCCTGGCTATCTCTTTAAGTAAAGTGAACACTTGTCATTTTCCAAACTTCCTCATAGTTATACCGGGTATTCTACAAAATTTCTCGGTGTTTCATACAATCTTACCTGCATGTCAAATTTTTTATCAATATGTGGCCTTAGTAATTTATAAATCACTACTACTATGTTTTCTGCTGTCGGATTTAATTCTTTAAATTCTTTCGTATCGAGGTTTAGATTTTTATGGTCAAACCTTGAGTGTATTTCCCTTTTTATAAGGTCGCCCAGTTCTTTCATGTCCATTACATACCCGGTGTCTTTATTTGGCTTACCCGTTACTTTTATCTCCAACTCATAATTATGACCATGGTAATGAGGAAGGGCACATTTACCAAACACTTTTTCATTGGTAGCATCATCCCACCCCGGATTGAACAAACGGTGAGCTGCATTAAAATGCTCTCTCCTGAAAACGGCTACCTTTTTACTCATACAATCAAATTACAAAATCCAAAAAATATAACGACTAAGGCGGGGAAAAGGTTTTTATTCCAGCCAATTAAATTGATTCCCCTGAATATTCTACATAAATCCTTGGCGTTTCATATAACTTAATACAATGTAACTGCACACCAGCAGGCAAATGAGGAACCAACTCATTCCAGATAGCGATTGCCAGGTTTTCCGTACTGCACATCTTTCCCTTCATAAATCCCACATCCACATTCAGGTTACGGTGATCAATTTTTTCAGTAACATGTTCTTTGATGGTATCACTGAGTTTTTTTACATCAAAGACAAAACCAGTATCTGGGCTGGGTTGTCCTTTTACTGTTACCAGCAGTTCGTAATTATGACCATGCCAGTTTTCATTGGCGCATTTACCAAAAACCTCTTCATTTTTTTGCTAACTCCAGGCAGGATTATACAGTCTATGTGCCGCGTTGAAGTGTTCTGACCTTGTTAAGTAAACCATGCTCTACTTTTTAGTTTCCTCACAGCATTGGGCGGAGGAAATCCGGTAGCTACCGGATGTGAGGCGCAAAGGTAATAGAAAAAAACTTCCTTTTACTACCAGGAATTATAGAATTGATTACAGCAAAAAGCTGAATTTCGCATAAAACAAACTAACATGAAAGAAAGTATCTTATCCTTAATGAACAATGGCGATGGATGATTGGAATTTACAGAAATAAAGAGATTGAATAAGAAATGATGTCTTGTAAAAATTACTACTTGTTATATTCTGAAAATTAGTATGAATTGCTTAATAGTCGCCGCTACAGTTATTGAGATCAGTCCTTTCCTGGAACAATTCCGGGCAGGGAAAAATCTACCTTCACATATGGGTATTGATGTATTGATCACTGGAATCGGCTTAACAGCGACCAGCTATTCGTTAACAAAGCAACTTCATGTCAAACGCCCCGATATTATCATTCAAGCCGGTGTGGGAGGTTGTTTTGATAGCAACATTCCGCTTGGCACCGTGCTTGCCATTAAACAGGAAGCTATTGCGGACCAGAGTGTGATAGAGATGAACAAACTAAAAACTTTGTTTGATTTAAAATTAGTTCCGCAGCACCAGTATCCTTTTTCAAAAGGATGGCTGATAAATAAGAACGAAGCACTGAAAAAAGTAAAATTGAAAAAAGTGAAGGGCATTTCCACTAACGAAATAACTACTTCAAAGCAAAAAATTAGTTTATATAAAGATTTATTTAACCCCATTGTAGAATCTATGGAAGGAGCGGCTTTACATTATGTGTGTTTGATGGAAAAGGTTCCGTTTCTGCAAATCAGAAGTGTTTCCAACTATATTGGTGAAAGAAATAAAAAGCACTGGAACATGAAAGAATCTATTATTAACCTGAACAATGAATTAATCCGTTTGTTACAAAATATATGAAATTAACTCTTGGCTTCTCTCCCTGCCCCAATGATACTTTTATATTTGATGCCCTCGTCAATAAAAAAATTGATCTGGGAGAATTTGAGTTTGAAATTGTATTGGCAGATGTAGAAACATTGAATGAGTGGGCACTGGAAGGTAAATTAGATATTACAAAACTAAGCTTTCCCGCTTTTTTCAAATCGCTGGAACATTATTCATTACTCAATGCGGGTAGTGCCTTGGGAAAAGGTGTGGGACCTTTGGTGATTACAGATTCACAACAAGAGATAACTGATGACGAAATAAACCAGGCTTCTATTGCCCTGCCGGGAGCCAACACAACAGCTAACCTTCTTTTCACTCTCGCCTACCCGGATGCGACAGATAAAAAATTTATGCCTTTTTCTGCCATTGAAGATGCGTTAATTAATAAAGAAACTGATCTCGGAGTTATTATTCATGAAAACAGGTTTACTTATCGCCAGAAAGGTTTGCAAAAAGTGAAAGACCTGGGTGAATATTGGGAAGAGAAGATGGAA
>JBKJLR010000314.1:0-5707 GCA_046596865.1 Chitinophagaceae bacterium | reverse complement strand
GAAAAATTGATATTCAAAGCTTTGTGACTTAGTGTCTTCGTGGCAATTTTTTTTTAATAGCCTTTTGAGACAGCCTCTTTTTATCTGATATCTATCATTTGTTCTTTGCTATCTATGCCGTTATTCCCTCGATTTTAAACTTCAGCACCCCGGCGGGTGCCTGTACTTCGGCTGTTTCCCCTATATGCTTGCCAAGAATTCCTTTTCCAATGGGTGAGGTAACAGAAATTTTTCCGGCCTTCAGGTCTGCTTCTTTTTCGCTTACAATTTTATATGTCACCTGTTTTTTTGTACCCAAATTTGTTAGTGTAACCTTTGTCAAAATAGAGACTTTGCTTGTATCAATGTCCGCCTCGTCCATCACCCTTAAATTCGCCATGGAACCTTCGTAGGCAGCAATCTTTGCTTCCAATATTCCCTGCGCTTCTTTGGCAGCATCATATTCTGCATTTTCTTTCAGGTCGCCTTTTTCCCTTGCTTCAGCAATGGCTCGGCTGGCTGCAGGGCGGTCTACGCCTTTCATTTTTTGCAGTTCAGCTTTCAGAAGTTCCAGGGTTTCTTTCGTCACATATTGAATGTCACTCATGTTTGTTTATTTTATGTCCCGCCGGAAGCGGGACGGCAAAAAAAATAACAACGCCTCAGTGTTTGCTGAAGCGTTGCTTTATTGAATAACAAATATAAAAAATATTTGGGCAAATAAAGATTAATCTAACCCTAATTTTTCCAGCAAAATTTTTGCCATCTTATAGAAAGACTCATGACTGTACCCGGCAATATGCGGAGTAATAATTACATTGGGCTGAGCCAGGAGCCAGTCCAACTGTTGTTTTTCAGCAGGCGAGTAAGAATCCAGTTTCTCGTTTTCCAGTACATCCAATCCTGCGCCGCCTATTTTATTTGTCTTTAGTGCATTCACCAATTCTTCCAGGCTTACCACATTCCCTCTTGAGCTATTAAGAAAATAAGGTCTCTGTTTCAATGAACTAAAAAAGGCAGAATTGGCCATGTGAAATGTTTCATCGGTCAATGGCACATGAAAACTGATAACATCTGCATACCGGCAAACCTGTTCAAGATTTGCTTCTTTAATGTAATTACCACCAAAGTCAAACTTGTATTTATCGTAGGCAAGTACGGTGACACCAAATGGTTGCAGTAATTTAGCAAAACTCTGACCGGTATTTCCAAATCCGATGATGCCAACTGTTTTACCACTCAGTTCAGTTCCCCTGTTTTCATCCCGTCTCCAGAGTCCCTGTTTCACCTCCGCATTCGATGAGGTAATGTGATTCATCAGGTTGAGCAATAAACACAGCATATGTTCTGCCACTGCATTCCGGTTTCCCTCGGGACTACTTTCGCATTTTATTCCCCTGCTTCGGGCATACTCCACATCTATCAGCTCCATACCACTGCCAAGACGGCCTATCCATTTCAGCATCGGGGCTTTATCAATAAGACTTTTATCAACGCTAATCCTGGTAGTTACCAGCAGCCCTTCCGCATCATGAATAATAGTACTCAGTTGGTCATAAGTAATAGAAGGCTGGTACAGCACTTCGTATCCTTTTTGCTGCAAGGCTTCCATTAAATATGGATGTGTCTTTCCTGTAATGATAGCTTTCAAGTATAAATCATTTATTTATTGCTAAATGGAATTTGGCTGTAAATATCATTCCAGGTTGGTTAGAAAAAATATTATAGTTCATTTCTTCATCGCATTTTAAAACTAAGTTCAGCAAATTGTTGTACGGTTAGCTGCTCTGCTCTTTTGTTAAACAACTCATCGTCCAATATAGCTGCATCAAACAGACTTTTTAAAGCATTCCGGAGTGTTTTACGTCTCTGGTTAAAAGCAGTTTTTACAAGTATAAAAAAATCTTTCTCACTTTTCATAGCCAGTTGCGCAGAGTTAGGTAATAATCGTATCACTCCGCTTTTCACTTTGGGTGGGGGTTGAAAGCTTGTCTCCTGCACATCAAATAGATATTCCACCTTAAAAAATGCCTGTACCAGCACACTTATCACTCCGTACACTTTGTTTCCTTCTTTGGCAGCCACTCTTTGTGCCACTTCTTTCTGAAACATACCGATAGTACACTCCACCTCATTTCTCCATTCCAGCACTTTAAAAAGGATTTGTGTAGAAATGTTGTACGGAAAATTTCCAATGACAGTAAATTTTCCCTCAAATGGTTTTTCGATATCCAAAAAACTCTGGTGAATAATTTTATTCTCAAGTTGTGGCCAGGTTTTTAATAAATAAGCCACTTTTTCCTCATCAAGTTCCACCGCTTTAAAATCAATCTCTTTCAAATCCACCAGGTATTTGGTTAATGCACCACCACCGGGACCTACTTCCAGTAATTGTGTGAACTCATGCTCCTGTAATGACGCCACAATTTTCCGGCAAATATTCTCATCTTTTAAAAAATGCTGGCCCAGCGATTTCTTCAGGGTGTACATACCTGCAAAATAACTGTATTTACGTCAGTCATTGTTTCAAAAAATAACAGCCTTCCCCGTAAAACAGGAAAGGCTGATAAAGTTGATAATAAATTATTACCGGGTTACCATAATTTTTTTGCTAAACAGTTCTGTACCCAGGTAAATGATTGCCTGGTAAATACCTTTGGGTTTATCAGCCAGGGTAGTAAGATGTATCACATTGTTGCCTTGCTGAACAGTGGTATGAGTGACGCTTACTTTTCTCCCCGTCTCGTCATAAATATTAATATCTATTCCACTGGCAGCTGTCGCAAATATTTGTAGCTGCATATTATCCTTAACCGGATTAGGTAAAATAGTTATACTGTTTTTACCACCGTCAGTTAAGACCAGGCGTATTGTATTACTCCATTTATGCTGGTTGGTTATATCTGTCATCCAAATCCTGTAATAAATACCCGGCATGGATAAAAGGCTTACATCATCGGAATACGTATAGCTGGCCACATGGCCTTGTGAAGGTTGTGCCAAGATACGGGTAAGGTGTTCAAAATTAATTCCATCAACACTTCTTTGGATATCAAAATATTTTACAAATTGGTTTTCCAGTACTCTCCAGTTAAGTTGTGCCCTGTTATTATTTATTGTTCCCCTGAAATCAGCCAGGTTATTTTCCAGTAAAAAACAAGATGGAAATCTTGCAATAGTGATCGTATCAGTAGCATAGAGGGAACAGCCGGCCTGTAAATATTGTTTTACTATATATACACCCGGTGTATCAACATAGATCGAAGTACCCGTAGTACTTCCAACAATATTTCCATTGGTGGTTGACCATTGGTAAACAGAGGAGGAAACGGGGTTCGTAATATATATTCGGGATATACTTCCGGTGTCACATATAATTGGGGTTTGTGTTGCTATATCCACTCGGGGAGCCAAAAATAAATCTGTAGGTGCTACAAAATCTTTTAACTCTGCAGTAAAGGATGCAGAAGCTCGGGTTTTTACAACTATGCGGTTAAAAGGTGTTCCACAAATATCGCCTCCCAGCAAGGTTACAGGATCCAATCCTAATTTTGTAAGGTTTACGGAAAATTCAATAAACTGGTTCGCTATATATTTACCATTAGTAGTGGACGCCGGTGCGGGACTAATAAAGGAAAGACTATTATCCTGTAATACCAGGCCAAAGGGTCCTGTCCATGTATTATTTGCACTTCCCATGCCTGTATAAAATGCACCTGCTGTCTTTGGTGATATGCTGGCATATCCATATAACGCACTTGAACTGGCGCCATCAAATTGACCACTCCAATTAAATGAAGCAGGAACAATTGTTTGCCAGTCAGTTTTTTTAACCCATACCCGGGCTTCAATACTGGTTAACGTTCCGCTTTGGAATTCTCCACTAAAAATAATATCACCGGGAGTGAGAATATTTCCTGACGCATCAAATTTCCAGCTTGTATGCCCTGCATCAGGACCGTATCCATAAAATTTAGCAGAGGGTCTGTCATAATAAATATCTGTCTGGTACATTTCAAAATCAAAATACCGGTTTCCGGTAGTATTATCCAGCGAAATTCCACCAAACATCCATAAAGAATCTGTAGCATTTGGCCCGGCCCTTCTGACATGTACAAACATATCCAGGATATCATTTTTGTCAGGAATTCCCTGTATTCCGCCTGTCCAGTTGGCCGGGCTCATTCCATTTTTATCAGAGCCTGATGTAAAAACAGTAGTATCGTTGCCATGATAATCCCGAACAAATATAGCATCGAGCCATAACCTGTTATTAACTATGCTAAACGAAGGCCTGCTCATGGTGCGATAAAAGGAACTCATCCTTTTAGGCCAGGGAGAAACATCCGCAAGGTAACCTGCTATTATAGCTGCTGCACCGGTAGTATCTATTACATATTTTCCGGAAGTATCTGCTGCATTAAAATTAAACCAGTCATCATTGCCGGTCTGTATTAATCCATTAAAATAGTTAGCCCGTAAATCTGCATCTACTCCAAACCTTGCTTTAATAATAGGGGTGGTTATCTGTGCAAACAGGCTTGTCTTAACCAGCAGGAAAAAAATGACAAATCGTATAATTGTTATCATAGGCACCTCCTTTATATAAGGAATATTCAAACACTTCTAATGACTCACAATATGCTCTGTAGAGATCGGCGACACAATTGTGCCTCCCCCCTGCAAGTAACCAATGACCCGGTAGCTGATAAAACCGGGAGATACATTCAAATCATGTTTCTTAAATGAACGGCCGGCACCACAGGGCATAGAACCAATGGTTTCCCAACTTGAATAGGGATCGCTGGGGTCTTCATACGTTTTTTCTACAATAAAGCCGCTAACGCCGCTGTTAGTTGTCAGCCCCCAGGTCGTCATTATTCCCGGACCCTGCCGGTGTGTTCTGAAGAACCCAAATCCCGGAATAGGTGTACTTGTCTTTTTTACTGATAGTTCTGAAGATGATTGCTGCAAAATGGCAGGAGGCATCCATGATGAGTGTAAGAAAAGTGTGGCAACTGCTAATAATGATAATTGTGCTTTCATAAGGTATAATTTTATATAGTAAACCTATAAGATACCTTTATTAGATGCAAGGTATTTACCCTTCTGTTTTTATCTATCGGCTAGCAAGTATTTCATCTGTACCCAATTCCTATATTTAAAGAAGGGGTTTACCAGCTATTATAATATAAAAACCCTCATTCATCCTTTTACTGGTTCTGGATGAATGAAGGTGTTGCAGCATTTTAATGAACAAGGATTAGTTTAGTACATTAATTTTTTTCATTAACAGATCATTTCCCACTTTAATGCGCAGATAGTATATACCTGAAGGCAAACTGCTGACCATAGTGTAGGTAAAAGTATTATTGCCGGGAAGTAATTTTTCTTCGAAACGCTTTACAATCTTTCCATTACCGTCTGCCAAAGCAAACTCTGCCATTACCACCGACGTAGAATTGACAAGCACTTGCAATTGCTCTTTTACCGGGTTAGGGAAAATCTGGACCTCCGTTTTACTGCTATTATTTCGACGGACGGCAATAATTTCGCTGTTACTTATTTTTCCATTTTTTAATACCGTTTTTAATTGGTAATAAATGATATTGGAAACTATGCCGTTAATTTGATCTGATGCAGTATAGGATTCCAATTCGTTTGTACCAGGTCTTCCCGGAATAGTTATAACCTCACTAAAAATATTTCTGTCAATGCTTCTTTCAAT
>JBKJLR010000036.1:0-4522 GCA_046596865.1 Chitinophagaceae bacterium | reverse complement strand
GTAACGGACCAGGGTAGCAAAAATGTATTTAGTACCAAAGTGGTTGTTCAATAAAAATCGCCGACAGGCAAAGTGTCCCGCATCCTTACAAGGGGCGGGACATTTTTATTTAGCCGGATTTTTCCAGATCAAATTTACATGCTTCGCAGTTTTTGAAAAATCTGCACATTTACCATCTCCTTTTCCGGTAATACCGCCGGTAGGTGAACAAATCATTTTACAACTGTCATCATAAAGTGTATTATAGAAATCGCAGCACGGTGCTGTAAAAAGGAAAACAGTTTTTCCATTATACAAATATTCATCTACCTGCACCGGTGGGTTCGGTGGTATTTCTTTATTCCTTTCATCGATCATTTTTCTTACACAAACAGGAATTGAATCCATCGTGGTTTCCGTAGCCATTTTATTTGTCTTTTTCCCACATTCACTGGAAGATAAAAACGGGAACACAAGCAGTATCAGGAAGTATTTCATTTAATATATTTTGAAAATTGTTAAAGTATATTTGCAGCTATCCGCCAAAATTTTTACCTGCCGGCGTTTACACGAAGGCAGTAAAGAAGGCGGGTATCAACATTGTAAAAATACCGTTTTGGAGAAAAGTAATTTCGTTGATCAGATACGCATTTTTTGCCGCAGTGGTCATGGGGGCCCGGGCTTCAGGCATTTCAGACGGGATAAGTTTACCGCTATGGGTGGCCCGGACGGAGGTGATGGCGGTCGTGGTGCCCATATCATCCTGAAAGGCAACAGTAACCTATGGACACTTTTACATCTCCGGTATTATAAAAATGTGCTGGCAGAAGACGGTGAAAGTGGCAGCAGCAATAACAGCAGTGGCCGTGCAGGAAAAGATATCATCATTGAAGTGCCGTTAGGTACCATAGCAAGAGATGAGGAAACCGGTAAACAGGAAGTGGAAATATTAGAAGATGGCCAGGAGGTAACCTGGATTCCCGGCGGCAGAGGTGGCCAGGGTAATTCACATTTTGCCACCCCTACTAACCAGGCACCCGAACATGCACAGCCCGGTGAAGAAGGAATAGAAGCCTGGAAAGTGCTGGAATTAAAAGTGCTGGCGGATGTAGGGTTAGTCGGTTTTCCCAATGCCGGTAAGTCAACATTGCTGTCGGTAATTACTGCTGCCAAACCAAAAATTGCCGATTATGCTTTTACCACCATCACTCCCAATTTGGGAATGGTAGATTACCGGGAAGGAAAAAGTTTTTGCATAGCCGACTTACCGGGCATTATCGAAGGAGCTTCTGAAGGAAAAGGATTAGGGCATCGTTTCCTCCGGCATATTGAACGCAATTCGATCTTACTCTTTTTAATTCCGGCAGATAGTGATGATCATAAAAAAGAATTTGACATATTAGTCAATGAACTGGAGCAATACAATCCTGAATTGCTGAACAAACAATTTGTAATTGCCATCAGTAAAAGTGATATGCTGGATGAGGAACTGAAAGCAGCAATTGAAAAAGAATTACCTGCCACTATCCCGCACCTGTTCATTTCATCCCTTACAAATAAAGGATTGGTGGAGTTGAAAGATCTATTGTGGAAAGTATTGAATGAACCGGTGTTGTAATTCTCATTTCATTTCAATAAATTTTTAGCCCCACTCAGAAAACCTGTTGCTAAGTTTTTTTTAGTAATTATTTCAGCCTGCGCCATCAAGCCTTGCTGAAATAATATTGGTTTCTTGTAATTCGTTATCAACCCATCAGGCAAAGAGACTTTTGCAAGATAACCGCTGTCGCTTCGTGTTTGCGCCCAATTTTGTAATGGCATAAAGTTGTTTTAAATTTGAAAAAAGAACTGATGAGTACACCTGCTTTAATCATTGACAAAAAAAAATACAGGCTTATTTCTGAAAAAGAATACCAGCAACTGAAAGAGGACCTTCGGGACCTTCGTACTATTCTGAAAAGAAAAAATGAAAAAGGTGCAGAGGCAAGAGATTTTTTCAGCAAGCTGGAAAAAGGAAAGAAATGAGCAAAAAGTACACGGTAATACTTAAAGAAACTGTTCAGAAACAAATAAAAAGACTTCCGCTAATGGCCAATTTCAAGTCAAAAGTTTGCAATCAATAACTCCGCCCCACCGTATCACAAGCTGCTTTCAATAAAGAGTTACCATCAGTAGCATCCTGCCACTTCTCCCACATCATCACACCATTGGCAATATCTTTAGCCAATTTTGCTTTTCGCTTTACGGTATACTGACCATTATAATAAATAGTGTAATTGGTAAATGCCCCGGCCGAAACTATGGCAGAATCATATTGCGGATTACCGCCCTGCGTTAAAATTGTTTTATACGTTAATACCGTTCCGCTTTGCGTGATGCCGGAGGGTCTTCCATAAGAAGGTAAACCCAAAACACATTTTGCTGCAGGCAACCCCCGTGTGGTCAGCCAATAATTTAAACAGGTTTGGGCTAATGTATAATCGCTGTGATGCCGGTAAGGAACCGTCGTATTAAAATCATCATACGCCATTACATTAAAAAAGTCAACGTAAGGAAAAATTTCATTACGGATGGCATCTCTTATCCCCCCGGCATATTTACCGGCCGTGATCGCTGATGATAAATAATACCTGGCATCCCGGTGTAAGGAATCAGATAATTCTTTCATCATTAAAGTAAAGGTGAGATCCGTTCCATCACTGGTGGTAGGAAATTCCCAGTCCATATCTACTCCGTCGAGGTTGTATTGCCTCACTTTATTCATTACATCTTTAATAAAATTATTCCTGCCGGTGGCGGTGGCCGCCATATTTTTAAAATTCGTTTTACCATCACCGCTTCCATCGTTGATACCAATAAAAACTTTGGCATTGTTGGTTCTTGCTTTGGTAATAAGTGCATCGATAGTGGTGGCGGGTGCGGCCGGTGCGGACAACGTTCCGGAAGCATTCACTCCAAAAAAAGCATAGACCACTACATTGGTCATCCTGAATTTTACATCCGGAATATCAACAATATTTCTGTAAGAAGGTAAATATCCGACCACATAATATCCAAAAGGTGCTGGCGATTGAATAACGATATAAGTAAAGGAAGTAACAGTAGTACTACAACCCGTGGCCCCTCCGGATGCATTTTTAGGCTGCACATACCAATAATAAGTTGTATTCGCTGCACCGGGCACCGTATAGTTCATAGTAGTTCCGCTAACATTGGTAGCAATAGTGGTGGTGGGTGCATTGGTAGTGCCCAGGTAAACATCATACCCGGTGGCACCTGACACAGCACTCCACGAAAGTGTGACGGCAGTATTAGTAATAAACGTTCCCGTTGCGGGTGCAGTATTACCGGCACAGCCGGGAGGAGGCGGTGGTGGCGGGGGTGGAGTAATCGTTCCCCCTTTTTTACTACAGGCATTTACCAGTAATGTACAAACTAGCAGGCAGGTAAGAGTGTTCCGTAACGTCATAAACATTTTTTTGGTCTGGTAATTTACGACAATCTCCTTACCGTTGCTTTTTGGCTACCCTTGTTTTTTATAGTAGGTTTGTCTTCCTAAATTTCAACGTATGAAGAAGTTTTTATTAACGATTATCTTGACTGTGAGTTTGTTTTTTAAATCCTTTGCCGACGAAGGCATGTGGTTGCCGATGCTGCTGGGTCAGCAGGTTTATAATGATATGGTAAAAAAAGGTTTGAAGCTTACCAAAGAGCAATTGTACAGTATCAACAAGGCATCGCTGAAAGATGCTATCATTATTTTTGGTGGCGGTTGCACCGGAGAAATTGTAAGTGCGGAAGGTCTCATATTTACCAATCATCATTGCGGTTATGATGCAATCGCCTCGGCCAGTAACATGGATCATAATTACCTGCAGGATGGTTTTTATGCAAAAAATAAAGCGGAAGAAATTCCCACCACACTTTCTGTACAGTTTTTATTACGCATTGAAGAGGTTACTAAAGAGGTAATGGATTCTTTAAAGGGTTTGAGTGGTGCCGAAAGATTGCAAAAACAAACGGCGGTATTTACGGCTATTAATAAAAGAATGAGTGATGCCTCACTGAATATTGAAGTAAGGGTAAATTCGTTATTCAAAGGCAACCAGTTCCTCGCATTTGTATACCAGCGTTACACAGATATACGGTTGGTAGGCACCCCACCGGAAAGTGTGGGAAAGTTTGGCGGAGATACAGACAATTGGGAATGGCCCCGGCACACCGGCGACTTTTCTGTTTTCAGGGCTTATGCCGCTGCCGATGGCAAGCCTGCAAAATATACTGACAGCAATGTACCGTTGAAACCAAAATGGTACCTGCCTGTTTCTTTAAAACCGTTAAAGGATGGTGACTTTGCTATGATATGGGGATACCCCGGTGGCACCAACCGCTATGAAAGTTCCTATGGCATTCAACTGGCCACTGATATCAACAACCCTACCCTTGTAAAACTTCGTGATGCCAGGTTAAAATATATGTTTGAAGAAATGAAGAAAGACCCGGCTACCAAATTACAGCTGGCATCTTCCTATGCAGGCATTGC
>JBKJLR010000222.1:0-3246 GCA_046596865.1 Chitinophagaceae bacterium | reverse complement strand
TGTTGTTTTCTTTATGATGTTTGGCGGATGGCGGGGTGCAATGGGTGGAGTATTTAGTTTTGTAGAAGAATTGTTGCCCGGAACGGATTTCATCCCATCTTTTACCATTATGTGGTTGATCCGGAATGGTCAGAATAAATAATAAAGGGAATTCGCAGTAATAAGATATTACGTAAACAGCAACAATCCTTATTTCCAAAATTTATCAGGAGATAAGCAGCTTCCTCTTTTTATTCATTTAATGTAATATCTGTTGGTCTAATACTGACTAATGCAGAATATCCTGCTAATATTTTACATTTACCCGGGTTAAATAGCAATTTTCAAATTATACTTTTGGGGAGACGCTAATATTTATTTTATGAAAGGGTTAATTTATTGTTTACTTATTACATCCATTATTTCTGCCTGCGGTAATAACAAAGCTGACCAGCCGGGTGAAGAAGAGGAGACAGCTGAGAGTGTTTACAGCTGGCAGGCCGTACTAAACGATTCAAGCGGCAGATTAGAAATGAAAAAAGTAGAGAATACAGGCCCTGATACTTTAAGCACGGCAGCGGTTATTAGCTTTTTAAATACAAGCAATATCAATGTTCAGCTTGTACTGGTAAAAACATCTGGTGATACTCTTTACCTGAGAATTCCCGATGCTATGTACCTCACCCAACAAATGGGTTCCACCGGACCCACCATTTATTTAGCCCAGGTAATTTATAACCTCACAGAAATTCCTGGCATCAACTATGTAAATCTTGATTTTGATGAAGGCGATCATGCATCCCCCGGAACATTTAACAGGGAGAGTTTTAAGGACGAATAAAAAGAACCCCGGTTCTCCAATAGGATCGGAGAACCGGGATTATTCTTTTATACAATGTTTTATTACTTAGGATACTTCTCTATTTTATTACTGATAGGTTTTAGCGTACGCAGGTAAGCATAAATAGCTTTCAGGTCTTCATCTTTCATACCTGCCATCAAAGAAAGCGGCATAATCGTATTGTCTTTGCCGGGATTAAAATTGTAATTTTTTTCCTCCCGGTATTGAGTGAATTTATTCAGGAACTGACCTTCAGTCCAGGTGCCAATACCCGTAACTGAATCGGAGGTAATGTTAGCAGAGGTTACTTTAAATGTTCCGGCATCAAAGACAAACCCGCCGGCAAACATTCTCGCCATATCGGGACCTTGCTGTGTCTGTGGTGTATGACAGGTGGCGCAATCAGCTATTGTTGCCAGGTATTCGCCATACTTTACTTTATTAGCTTCCGGTGGACGAACATTTCCTTCTACCGATGGCTGCAGTGCCGGTCCGGGATAAGCCATTGCTATAGGCATCATCAGTTGTCGGGCGGGAACTTTATTTTTTATAGGTTTTAAGGTTCTGATATAAGCAATGATGCTGAGCAGGTCTTCCCGGGCCATGCGGTTGTATTGAACATATGGCATCAGTGGAAAAAGTGTGTCGCCATTTTTACTTATGCCCTGAGTGATAGCTTTTAATATATCATCATCTGTCCAGGTGCCAATACCCGTTTCATTATCGGAAGTAATATTTTTTCCATATATCATGCCCGGCAAGCCTGCCAATTTATTGTCAAACAAAAAGCCTCCGCCTCCTTCCGTGCCGGGGATTACAGGTCCGGAGAATTTGGTAAAATCTCTTTTACTATGACAGTCAATACAAGCGGCTACATGATTAACAAGGTAATCTCCTCTTTGTAATACTTTTGTTACCGAATCTTTGTCAGTAGTCTCTTTGGTTTCTGATTTTTTGCTGTTGCAGGCCGAAAAGTAAGCGGCCATAATAATGACGGAGCATATTGCTGTCACGGCAATGAACTTTCTCATTTGGTTGTAGGTTTAAGGTTGCTTAAAAAACGTTCAACACAAAAGGTAGAAAAGTTTTCCGAAAAACCCAAAAGTGGTACTAAAATAATAACAAATAAAGCTCATTTAAGTACATAACCGAAACTGAAAGTCAGGGGAACCTTCACGCCGTCATTTTGAGGAAATATATTTCCGTTGGAGAAGTGAGCAATGCGGAGGCCTGCATTCAGGTTTTTATTCTTCCCTGTAAAAATCCCTATGCCCATAGCATCATAAAAGGTAAAGTGGCGGCCTGTTCTTTCGTTATCAATAATTGTTTTTGAAATAAAAGTCGGGCCGGCAACCGTATACTCAAAAAACAAATCTGTTTTTGGTGAACGAAGTGCCGTAAATCGCAAAACAGGATAGAGAGATACCGTAAAAAATTCATCTTCCTTTCTCCTGCTTTTCCAGTATCCCATACCGGCAGCCCAATCCAAAGAAAATACTTTTCGGGCATGAAATATATTTCGCTGATAGCTCAGGGAGAAGCCTTGTTTCAAATGTGCCGCTCCACCCCAAAATAAGGGAAGTGTTTTTGAAAACAGATCATTGACACCATAGCTCAATGCGTTGGTGGTATAACTTGCCTGGATAAAATGTTTGGCAAAATAATATCCGCTTTTAATATTACTTTCTACTTTTTCCTTTGAAAGTTCTTTCAGGCGATAATTGAATCCCGCTGAATAAAGAACTGTATGCGGTTGTTTTTCTTTTGCATGTGCCGGCGACCAGGTGGTACTGAGTTGCAAATCCCATTTTTTGTTCAGATGATATTTCAGTGCGGCGCCCAGCAGGACGGTAGCATACGTTGCATTTTTTATCACAGGGATATAGTCTATTTCGAATCCTTTACGGGTAACAATGCCAAGACCTCCTTCTGCAAACAAGGAAAATTTTTTTTGAATGGGAATATGTGTTGCCAGTGTTAACCCTCCCACATTCATCCACACCGAATGTGAGGTCTTATCGCCGTTGATATTATAATAAGTGACCCAATCAACAGGCCGCATATAACTTATTTGAGCAGATAAATATTTATTGAACTGGAGGCCATACAGTATCAGGCGGGGAGCAATATGTGGAATGTTGATTGACTGTACGGTAAAGCCGGGTTCTAATTGTGCCGAAGAAAAAGGATAATTTATATATCCAATATTAAATCCAAAATAAGAGTTTTTTAATCCTAATGGATATTGAATTCTTCTATCTCCGGGCTGTGCTGCAACAGAGAAATTTGTAAGAAAAAAAATAGCCGCCATCAAAACAACCTCAAAACCTTTTCTCTTCATCAGTACTATTTGTAATTAAAGTAATTGTTTCACTTCCATTTTATAGTTCATAACCACCATCCGGGTATTCCAGCCTTTCTCAATT
>JBKJLR010000155.1:0-4503 GCA_046596865.1 Chitinophagaceae bacterium | reverse complement strand
GCCTTATCTACCAACGAAAAAGAAGTAGTGAAATTTGGGATTGATAAAAAGAACATGTTTGAATTCTGGGATTGGGTAGGTGGCCGCTATTATTTATGGAGTGCCATTGGTTTATCTATTTCATTAACTATTGGTTATAAAAATTTTGACCAATTATTAAAAGGGGCCTATACTACAGATATTCATTTTGCGACTGAACGTTTTGAAAAAAATATTCCTGTCCTGATGTCTTTACTTGGAATCTGGTACACCAATTTTTTCGGTGCCCAATCAGAGGCTATCCTCCCTTACGACCAGTACCTGCACCGTTTCGCCGCCTATTTCCAGCAGGGAAATATGGAAAGCAATGGTAAAACTATTGACCGCAACGGTGAACCTGTTGAGTATGCTACCGGTCCTGTGATATGGGGTGAGCCCGGTACTAATGGCCAGCATGCTTTTTACCAGTTGATACACCAGGGAACCCCTTTGATACCCTGTGATTTTATAGCCCCTGCACAAAGTCATAATCCGATTGGTGACCATCATGTAAAATTGCTGAGTAATTTTTTTGCGCAAACTGAAGCATTAATGAATGGAAAAACAAAAGAGGAAGCAGAAAAAGAATTGGAGAAACAAGATTTGCCGTCAAAAGAGATTGCGAAATTACTTCCCTATAAAATTTTTGCGGGCAACAAGCCCACTAATTCTTTCCTTATAAAAAAGATCACTCCCTATACTTTGGGCGAATTGATTGCTTTGTACGAACATAAAATATTTGTTCAGGGTGTTATCTGGAATATTTACAGCTTCGATCAGTGGGGTGTAGAGTTGGGTAAACAGTTAGCCAATAATATTTTACCAGAATTAATAACCAATGTGCCGGTAAGCAATCATGATGCTTCTACCAATGGACTCATTAATGCCTGGAAACAAATGAAAAAATAGCCATAATTTCAGGTTCTCTAAAAACCCATTTATGAAAAAGGTTTTTCTTCTTTTTGGAATTGCTGCATTTTCTTCAGCATCAGCACAGCAACAAGATTTGTTTGATATTCAAAAGCACCTGCAAAAAATACAGGTGGAAAACAAAAAAGCTGATAAAAAGAATAGTTTAGTGTTACAATTTAATAAACCTTTTCCTCCTGTTTCCCTTTACACCAGGAACACCTCTATTGATTCTTACAACTTACCGAATGGTGATAGAGTAGTGATTTCCAGTTTGGATCATATGCCTTGTATTCAACCTGACATGAGCCAATTTCAGACTATGCCGAATGTGATATATGATAAACCATTCAACTTCTCTCCCCAAAAACCACTGCCCGGTCAGGTTCCTAATGGTTCAGCGCCTTACAGAATGATTGTTTCTAAATAAATAATCAGCTCCTTTTTACCTGTCGTTGGTACTTGCAAACAGTTTAAAAACTGCTTAATTTAATTTCCTGCACTTAATGTTACCCATAAATGTTTTCAATAAAAAAGCCCTCCCGAATAAACGGGAGGGCTTTAGGTATTTTATAAATCAGTGATTTATTTATGTTGGATTACTACCAATCCTGATACAATCTTGCCAGTACGGGTGTTATTAACTTTCACCACATATGTTCCGGCTGCCAGGTTCGTAAGATCAAAGTCCATTCTCATATAAGGGCTTCCTATATTATCAAGAGTGAACTCTTTTTCTCCTACCATCTGACCGTTCGATTTGAAGATAGTTACTACTCTCCTCTCGGTTATTGATCCGGCATAGTACAATCTCACCTGGAAAATTCCATCAGTTGGATTTGGATAAATAAACAACCTGTCTGATGCTTCTCCTGCAATGGTCAGGCTGTTGGAAGTATTCATACAACCATTTACATCCGTAACCGTTGCCTGGTAAGTTCCTAATCCATCAATACCTACTACCAGTGAACCGGCAGTAACAGGAGGAACAAGAGGTAAACCATTTAACGTCCAGCTATAACCATTCACTGCGGCCGCAGGACTGCTCGTTGCTGTTATCGTTGTTGTCTGACCTGGTGTTAGCAATAAATCAGGTGATGATATTGTAACTGTTGGCAGAGCATTTACTGTCAATGTTGCAGCTGTGGTGGTTGTTGAACCAGCACATGGTGCAGCCGTAATTATTGCACGGTAAAGGTTATTGTTCATTAACTGTGTTACTCCGCTTAGAGTTAAAGTAGCCGATGTCGCTCCTGCTATATTGGTATAGGTTAATCCTCCATTAGTACTCACCTGCCACTGATAGGTAAGCGGACCGCCGCCTGCACTTACAGTAAATGTAGTATTGCTACCTACACATGCTGATTTGTTAACCGGGTTCACAACTGCAGAAACAGGGTTCACAACATTTACATTTATAATTGTTGGTGCACTTACACAAGGTGTAGGGGTAGAATATACAACTGAATAGCTGCTATTAACCGTTGGCCTTACATAAACACTATTGGCAGGTGTGCCGGCAACGTATGGAATTAATCCCGCTGGATCAGAGAATATAGTGTTAGCAGCAGGTGGAGATGCAGGTGTTACCTGTGCCCAAACACCTTGTGCTGGCGGAGCTGCAAAAACGATGCTTATTGACCATGATGTCAACAAACCAACATCACCACCAAAGAAGTCTGCAATTGCTAATCTCCAGTTGCCATTTAAAACGCTGGTAAGACCAGACCAGGTGGCCGTATTCTGGACGTTGCCTGTTGGACCATAACCAGGTAATGCATCAGCTCTGAAAGTTCCTGTTCTGGGAGCCGGAGCACCGCTCATAGGCGTAACAGAAGTTGAACTAACCACTGTATTTGTCCAGTTAGCTGTACTATTATTTCCTGTGCCATTATTTAAACCACCAACAAGGTTAAGGTTGCCACCATTAGGTGCTATCAAATTAATGTCTACATCACCTACATAAGTATGTGTCATGGTGAACGTTACACTAATATTGGTAACAACAGCGCCTACAGGTATGTTGGAAACATTAATTGTGCTCGAAACACCGGCTCCCACTGCATCCGGGATAGCCAATGGCAAGCCACTTGGCATTCCATAGATGGGCGCAGCTGTCGGGTTCGTTAACGTCAATTGCTGAATAGAACCAAGGCATATTGTTGCTGATGTCGGGCTTACTGTTGCCACTAATGGATTTACTGTCAATGTTGCAACTGAAGAAAAATCAACAGCTGTACAAGGTCCAGACATTACAGCACGATATTGATAACCATTAAAGGTTTGAGGTACATTCAATAATGTCAAGGTTGTAGTGTTAACACCAGAATAAGGTGCAGCATTTGGAACATTTAACCAGGGTGAAGATGCGTTTACCCTGTATTCCCAATAAAAAGTAAGTGCTGATCCTGTTCCTGTAACCGAAAAGCTGGTATTATTAGAACACTGAATAGTTGCATTGGCTGGCTGAGATGTAAACACACCCTGCACACATGGCGTAATATTTACATTATAATCTTCTGCTTCGCCAAAAGTACTGTTGGAAGCACCGCAGGATTGAGCAGCTGTCATAGCAACATCATCTCCACCTCTTATTCTTATCCTGGTGGTTCCTAGAGTAGCCGTGGCCGGAACGGTAAAGGTGATATTAACAGTACCATTCGCTCCCGCATTAACCGGAGGTGCTAATAATTCAGAAACGCTGAAAATTCCATCTTCGTTATAGTCAATCCATGCTCCCACCCATTGGCCAAATGTATCTGGCCCTACACTAACTCTAAGTGTATGTGTCACACCAGGATAAAGCTCAGGTGCAGCAACTGCATTGTAATAAGTAAATGGTCCGGTACACAGAGAACTATTGTTAAGCGAACCTAAAGTAACATTCGCAATATAATCGCCAAATGTGCAACTGTTGGTATAAGTTGGTATACAATAACAATTATTAAAATTATTCATAGTTACTTGTAACGGTGCAGAAGTTGCACTATTAGCACCACAACTTACAATTGCTCTATAGAAAGTAGCGACAGTTTGTGAAGTTGTAAGGACACTTCCATTTCCAACATTTGTCCAAGGACCAGCTGCTGAAGGAGCTGATTGCCATTGGTATGTAAGACCAGAAGCTGGTGTAACCTGTGTTGATAAAGTAAAATTAACATTAGGACAGGCAGGGTTAGCAGTACTTAATGTATTCCCTGGTGTTGGTGTACCTGCACAAGGAACTAATGGGACACAAGTTAATTTCTGATTAGTATTGGTAGGTGTAAAACCAACAACGCTGGATCCATTAAGAACATGAAAGCTGCCACTTAATGTAGCACCGGCCGCACGGAAACGTCCTGCCAACATCGGTGGTTTGGCTACCCAATTATTACCCGCCAGATCCCAGGATAATACACTATTACTAAGAACTCCACCAACACTTCCTCCAGCTACTATAAAGCCATTGTCATAAAACCCACTGGCAGCAGCCCAACGATTTACAGGCAGGTCTGCTATAGCCGCATCATCCCAGGTGTTTGTGGCCGGGTCGTAGCGATAGGTTTTCGCAGAAGGTAAACCTGAAGCGGTACT
>JBKJLR010000392.1:0-8617 GCA_046596865.1 Chitinophagaceae bacterium | reverse complement strand
TCTGTGGAAACTATACGTTCGCCATCTAATTCCAAAATATTCTGCATCACACCATGCGTAGCCGGATGGGTGGGCCCCAGATTCAGCGTGGTGGTCGTTTTTTCAATCGAGCCTTCCGGTAATTTGATATGTTGTTCTGACATGCCCCTATCCCCTAAAAGGGAATTTTAATTTTTTATTTACCCAGCTGTAGTGCTACTATCATCGTTCTGTTGCGTCGCACTCTTCAGGGTTCTGTTCGTTATTCAACAACTTTTTGTTCTAATTGGTTTCTTTTGCGATAATGATAAACAGCTTCACCAATTTTCAACAAAGAAGCAAGTCCAAAACTGATTGCAGCTATTAAACTCAGGCCCTTTTTCCCGTCATTAAAATAATCATCAAACTTAATTACGGATAATAAAGCAAAGGCTATGAAAGCAACTAAGCTAAAAATAGCTCTATGTTTTCTCCTGAATTTCATTATCTAATTATCCAATTGACAAATTTCCCTACCCTCTTCCAAACATCTCATCGTCTTTATCTACCCTTGATTGGTCTTCCAATGGAAATTCTTTCCGCATCGGGAAATAATCCATTTCATCCACATTTAATATTCTCTTCAGATTAGGGTGGCCAACAAAATTTACACCATAAAAATCATACGTTTCTCTTTCCATCCAGTTAGCTGTTGAAAATAATCCGGTTGCGGTGTAAACATCAGGTTGATTAATATCCGTAAAAACCTTAAACCTGATGCGGACATTATCAACCAGGTTATGTAAATGATAAACTACAGCTAACTCCTTTCCTATATTAGCAGGATAATGGACTCCGCATAAGTCTGTCATGAATCGGAACTTTAATTCCTCATCATCAAATAAAAAATTAAGCACCTTCAGGTTCAATTCCTTTGGCGCTTCAAATGTGAGCATACCATAAGGTTCTTCAAATGAAGAAACCTGGTCTCCAAATTTCTCAGATAGTCTTGCCTTTATTTTTTCGTTCGTTAAAGCCATTATCACATTGTCAAATTATCAAATTGGCACATTTGTTACTGTATTCCGTAACTCTCTAATAATAACTTATACTGTTCCCCATTTCTTCTTCTCAAACTTTCCTTACCCACTAAATCCTGCACTCTTATCACCCCATCAATAATCGCTTCTGGTCTTGGCGGACAACCCGGTACATATACATCTACCGGCACCACCTGGGCAATTCCCTGTAATACACTATAGGTATCAAAAATACCGCCACTGCATGCACAAGCTCCTACTGCAATTACCCAGCGGGGTTCAGCCATTTGCAGGTAAACCTGTTTGACCACAGGACCCATTTTTTTGGCAATCGTTCCCATAACCATCAATAAGTCACATTGCCGGGGAGAAAACCCAACTCTTTCCGACCCAAACCTGGCCAAATCGTAATGTGAACCCATGGTAGCCATAAATTCGATGCCACAACAGGAGGTAGCAAATGGTAATGGCCAGATAGAATTCTTTCTTGCCAGTCCAATTATATTGCTGAGTTTGGTTGCAAAAAAACCTTCGCCTTGCTGACCTTCAGGCATATCGCTAATGCTGATATCAGCTTCCAGCGGCTTTTTAATAAGATTATATGATACAGGACGGGACATAAATACTAATTTGAAAATTCTACAATTCTACAATTTGGAAATGATATAATTCAATAACAATTCACGATCCTTTAAGTTTCATTGACTCATTGTCAAATTGTCACATTAATCTTCCCATTTCAAAGCACCTTTTTTAATAATATATATAAACCCACAAAGGAAAAATCCTACAAACATGAAAACTGCCCAGAATCCACTCCAGCCCAGCTCTTTAAAATTTACAGCATATGGATAAAAAAAGATAACCTCCACATCAAACAACACAAACAAAATGGCTGTCAGGAAATATTTAATTGCCATTGGCTGGCGGGCATCACCATGACTTTCAATACCGCTGGCAAAATTTTGTAATTTGTCCGAAGTTTTTCTTTTCGGCCCTAATAAATGAGTGACCACGGTCAGGAAAACAATCAACCCTACCGCAATAAAAACCTGTATGGCCACCGGCAGATAAGAGGTGGAATTTGCGCTGTTAAGGGTGGTCTGGAGTAAGTAAAACATAGGTTTTTGCTCTGTGGGCAAAAATAAGGTGGCCGGTTGAATTTACCTTAACTAAATGGCTGTACTAATCTCTCCTAAATAAGGAAAATCCCCGCCTTAACAGCAAGGGACTTTCTTTGTAAAAGAAGAAAACCGAGTTCTTATTTTTTTATCCCACTACTTTTAGTAGTGGTTTTGCTTTTCGCTTTTGCTTTAATTACCGGTGGTTTGGAAGCTGGCAGCTTAGTAGGTTGGGCATTACCTTTTGGTGCAACAGCCGAAGGCTTTATCTGCATCTTCTCAATCTGCTTAATATACTCCTGTATAGCAGTCGCATTTGCCGGATCTGCCTCAAGCCATTTTTTAAAAAATTCAAGCGATTTTTCTTTATCTTTTGCCTGGTTAATATAGTAAGTACTTAAAAACCTTACAGAAGTTAAATATTGCTTCTTAAATTTTGCTGTATCCTTTTGGCTAAACTCAAATAGTTTTAAGGCATCCGGCATAGCTATGCTATCTTTTTTTATGGTGTCAACAGCATTACTATTATTAAAAGCCCACTCATATCCATAAACCTGGTCAGGATATTTTTCTATCATTACAAATGCCGCTGCTCTTGACATGGCATAATCGGGAGTAAAGTAATGAGCCAGCGTTAGGTCAAAATAATCATTAATAGTAGGCTTTGGCTTCAACTCTATCATTTTTTGAATCATTAAAGCTTCTTTATCTCTCAGCTTATTTTCCTTAAAATAAGCAATACCTTTTTTCAAATATCCAACTTTAGCATCGGCTGTTGTATCCAAAGCTACTCCTAATATGTAGGTATTGTAAACCTCATCCGGAGTTGCTCCAGTATTAGCTAATATGATTGCTTTATTTTCATAATCAGGAAGAATTACATCCTCCGGATTTTTTTTAAGAAAGAATATATCACTATTCTTTTTGGCAATAACATAATTGGCTCTCGCATTCACAGAATCACCTTTCCTATTTAAAGAATCGGCTTTTCTTATATAAGCATCTGTCAATAACCTGTATACCTTCGGTTTGGTTTTATCACCCAGGTTGGAAACCACCTTTTCCCCTCTTATTACAGCATCATCAAAGTCTTTCCTGGCCCAGCTTAGTTGTGAATACAGATATTCATCCTGAATTTCTGATTCAGGCAATTTGCTGTTAATATATTTTTTCAGTTGTTCTTCAGCTTCAGGAAATTTTGCCCGGTAAAAATAATAATAAAACAATTCGTAATAGCCTACTGAAAACTTAGGATCTTTAGTAATAGCATTATTCAAATACTTTAATACAAGTTCCCAGTTTTTTTGAGATTCAAACAATTTGGCAAGGCGCAGATTGGCAATAGAAAAGTTAGGGTTTAATTCCAATGCCTTATTATAACTTTCGTACGCAGGGCCACCACCCTGGCCTGGATTTGCTTTACGATAAGCATTACCCAATTGCAGAAATATTTCAGGATTTTTTTCGCCTTTGTCAGCTGCTCCTTTTAATTTTTCAATGGCGTAATTAAAATCCCCTGACTTCGCATCTACATTGGCACGACCAACAGCCAGCAGGATATTCTGGTCATCCCCTTTTTTGGTCCTTGTCATTGTAAAAGCTGTTTCAAAATGCTGACGGGCATCATTGGTCTTATTTTCCAGCAATTCTATATGTCCCAGCCCGGCTAATAATAAAGGGGCATTGTTTGAGCTTTGTAATCCTTTTTCATAAAGGGCCCGTGCAGACTTAAGCCTGGCGCCTGATATTTCATCAATGTCAAGATAAGATTGGCCAAGCCAGTAAATAGCATCAATGTTATTAGGGTTAACGGCCAGCAATTTCTCAAAATTGGTAATTGCACTATTAACTCTTCCCGCATTCAGATGGTTTATACCCTCTTGTATGTTCTGTGATTTTAGCCCGGACACAAATAGTAATCCGGCTGCTAATAATGTGATAGTGGTTTTCTTCATTTTCTTCTTCTTTTACTGTTTATAAATATAACTATCTTTTTTATTCATTCAAATTCACTGGTCTTATTCCGAATCGCTTTTGAGCAGGTGCCAGGTAAGCTCTTTTAAAAATCAATTGTCCAATCTCCCCACTCATAAAATTTGCAAATCCAGTTCCCAGTCCTTTGTAATTTTCTTTCAGTATATAAACCAAATCCCGTACCATAGGATACCTCTTTATGTAAATGTTTGCCTGGAAGGCTTTAACATATGCATCGGGAATGTCCGTACACTCCACTGCTGCTACCCGGATTTTCTTCAAAAAGCTCAATTGTGAGGTGTCTTCCGGGTTTCCAATCCAGCTTACGCCTATAAAACCAATAGCGTCAGGGTTTTTAGAGACATACTCCAGCACCGCTTCGCTGCTGCGGGCTGCCATCGCTTTGGAAGTCAACGAATCACCCCGCAACACTGAATCGATGATAAAACGTACGGTACTGGTTGCTTTTAAGCCGTCAAATACCGGTATTAATTTTTTCTTAAATCTACCCGTTAATATTTGACTGATATCTGTCATCCTGAATAATGAATCAGGTGCGGTGGGATTTACGATAATTGCAATACCATCCCGGGCAATCGTCATACTCCTGGGCGAGACTTTCATAGAATCCACCATCAGGCTTTTTTCATCTTCGTTGAAATGGCGGGTAGCAATAATCAGGCGAATGCTATCTGTTAGCATATCCCGCAGACATTCCGCTTCGGGTTTGTAATGAACGATGATTTTTGCGCCTGGATGATTGGATTCATATACCTGCACCATTTCGTCTATCACCGGTTTAAAAGATTCGTCGGCACTGACATTTATAGTGCCTTTGTTGCTGTTATCGGGCAACTCATCTTCCTTTTCTTTAAAGGATTTGCATCCTGCCAGTAAAAGCAACAAAGAAATAACTGTTACAAAGAGGCTGAGGCGGTTTGGTTTCCTGTAAAAAGTCATCTAAAATAATTTTTTTGATAGCCCCTGTAAATCCGCCAGCCTCCGTAAAGGATACACATGACACCAAAAATCTTGTCAATATCGTTGGGCGGAAACCGGTCATTGAATGAAAGGGGAATTTTAACCCGGAACAAAAAAAACAATCCAGCCAGTATAATCATGATGCCCATGCCATAATCCAGCAGGGCCTTCATGAAGGAAATTTGTTTCCGCTTTTTCTTTTCATATTCTTCAAACATCATCAGGTTGTTTCAGGGGTAGCAAATTATAAAATTTTATTCTTCTCTACCGATAAATGTTAATTGGTAGCAGTTTTGAAAAAAATTGCCTAGTACTGAGATGCTGGCTGGTGCTGAAATCCATAAGTTTTAAGTTTATAGTTCATTGTAAAAACCGTCTGCTATGAACCATGAACCCTGCTTCCTATCTTTGCTTTATGAAAATTTTAATGGTTTGTCTTGGGAATATTTGCCGCAGTCCCCTTGCTGAAGGCATTTTGCAGGATAAAGCTTTCAGCGCTGGATTAACCTGGAGTATCGAGAGTGCGGGGACGAACAGTTATCATACAGGCGAACCACCGCATCCTTTATCCCAGAAAGTAGCTCAACTCAATGGCGTTAATATCTGCAAGCAGAGAGCAAGGAGATTTGCGGCGGCCGATTTTGAAGTGTACGATAAAATATATGCGTTGGCAGGAGATGTTATAGAGGAAATGCACCGGATTGCTAAAAACAAATTTGATGCATCAAAAGTGGATCTATTGATGAATGAATTATATCCGGGTAAAAATATGGATGTGCCAGACCCCTGGAATGGGCCTGAAAAGGGTTATCATGAAGTGTATAAACTTATTGATAAGGCCTGTGATGCAATTGTAGCTAAATATTCCTCCACCCTGCTCCTTCGACAGACTAAGGAAGGCTTTGCAAGAAATAATTAACTAATAATGTTTTTCTAAATGGCAAAACCATCGCTACCACAAGGCACAAGGGACTTCGGACCGGATGTTGTTCATAAAAGAAATTATATTCTTAATACAATAAGAAATGTATTTGAACTCTACGGCTTTCAGCCGTTGGAAACTCCTGCCATGGAGAATTTGGATACGCTTATGGGCAAGTATGGCGAAGAGGGGGATAAATTGATTTTTAAAATTCTCAATAACGGCCTTGATAACCCAGCTAAAGAAAAACAGGCAAGAGAAAATTTTGAAAAAGTATTACAGGGCAAAAATACAATTGGTATTACTGAAAGAGCTTTAAAGTATGATTTAACCATCCCTTTTGCAAGGTTCGTAGCAATGAATCATGGTCAGTTGACATTTCCTTTCAAACGTTACCAGATACAACCTGTGTGGAGAGCCGATCGGCCGCAGAAAGGCCGTTACCGGGAATTTTATCAATGTGATGCCGATGTGGTGGGAAGCGGTTCGTTAGTGAATGAAGTAGAGCTGTCAAATATTTATCATGATGTGTTCATAAGACTAAGGATTACAGGTTATGAGTTGCGGGTAAATCATAGAAAAATACTTACTGCACTGGCAGAAGCCTGTGGTGGTGCGGATAGAATGAATGATATAGCCATTGCAATTGATAAACTGGATAAAATCGGGATTGAAAAGGTAAAGGATGAGTTAAGCCAAAAAGGATTATCAACAGATCAAATTAGTATTGTTGAAAGCTATTTATCAATAAAGGGAACTACAGTAGAAAAGTTGAATGCTGTTAGTAAACTAATAAGAAACACAAAAACGGGTATACAGGGCATTGACGAGATCAATACTTTATTAGCCTACAGCAAACAACATACGAAGATTCAAGAACCAATATTAGATCTTACCCTTGCCCGTGGACTTAATTATTACACTGGAATTATATTTGAAGTTAAAGCACCGGCTGAAGTAAAGATGGGTAGCATTGGGGGTGGTGGCCGTTACGATGATCTTACGGGTTTATTTGGTGTTCCGGATATTCCCGGGGTTGGGATTTCATTCGGAGTGGACAGGATTTATGATGTAATGGAAGAACTGAACCTGTTCCCGGATGATGTTCATATTGGAACAAAGGTGCTGTTTTTTAATTTGGGTGAAGCAGAAAGTAAAACTGCTTTTGTCCTTATGCAGCAACTGCGTCAGAAAGGAGTGCGGAGTGAATTATTTCATGAGCAATCGAAATTTGACAAGCAATTCAAATATGCAGAAAAGAAAAATATTCCTTTCATCATTATCATCGGGGACCAGGAACTCAGAGAAAATACCATTACAATAAAAAACCTGGCTACCAGTCAGCAGGAAACTATAAAACAAGCAACATTATTGGGTTATAATTTTAATTCCTGAAAACAAAAGAAAAAGCCCGTTCGCAGTAAACGGGCCGATAAAAAAAATTAATTGTTGTAATCAATTTTTACTTCGTGCCACCTGAAACGCTGGCAAACTGTAAATTAAAATCCCCTCTGTTTTTTCCCCTTCAATATTTACATCACCTACCAATATCTGTACGCCTGTTACTTTTCCTTCTTTCTTTTTAAAAGTAGCCGTGCCACCATACGCTACTACTTCAAATACGTCCGGGGTAGACGTTGGTTTAAACTCCGTGGTACCCATAGCAGAACTGGCCATCAAAAGACCATTGTCTACGGTAACAGTTATTTCCGCTACCGGACTGCCGTCCGGAAATTTATAATTGCCAATATATTGTTGAAATGAGTCTGTTTGTGCGTTAACGGTAATAAAGCCGAACAGGATAAATAAAGAAAAAAATATTTTTTTCATATAGTGTGGTTTTTGAATATGCGTGACGAAAATAACAGTAAAAAAGTTACAGGGGGCTACTGTTTATCACAATTTTTCGTAAATAATGGCTGCCCCTTGCCCCACTCCTACACACATTGTTGCCAATCCGTATTTTACATTTCGCCTTTTCATTTCATGCAGTAATGTTGCAGAGATGCGGACCCCGCTGCATCCCAAAGGATGGCCCAGGGCAATGGATCCGGCATTTACATTTACTTTATTACTATCCAACCCAAGGTCGTTTATGCAGGCAATGGATTGGGAGGCAAAAGCTTCATTTAATTCGATCAGGTCAAGGTTATTTATTTTTAAACCGGCTCTATGCAAGGCTTTTTTCGTAGCGGGCACAGGACCAATACCCATAATGGAAGGGTCGACACCAGCTACTCCCATGGAAACAATTTTTGCCAGTGGTGTTAAATTATACTTTTTAACCGCTTCTTCGCTGGCCAGCAACATGGCTGCTGCACCATCATTGATACCAGCAGAATTTCCGGCTGTTACGGTACCATCTTTTGCAAAAGCCGGTTTTAGAGCAGCTAATTTTTCCAATGAAGTTTGCCGGGGATGCTCATCATTTACAAACCAGCTGATAAGTCCTTTCTCGTTGAATTCTACGGCAGCAATTTCATCTGCCCATTTATCTGCAGCTTTGGCAGCAAAATATTTTTGCTGGGAAGATAGAGAATATTCGTCCTGCTCTTCCCGGCTTATCTTCCATTGCGAAGCTATATTTTCCGCAGTTTCCCCCATGCTATACGGAGGGTACA
>JBKJLR010000234.1:0-8978 GCA_046596865.1 Chitinophagaceae bacterium | reverse complement strand
GTTCGAAGATCATTATTCGGGGTTCGGTTCGCAGGTCATCCAGTGTTAGCCACCCTTAGAAAAGCCTGGCCAAGATTATCAATAATATCCCCCGCCACCATTGCTTCCATGGATAATTTTTCCGCAGCCATATCACCGGCTGATCCATGAAGATAGACCCCAAGAATAGCCGTCTCTGTTGAGCTATATCCCTGTGCTAATAGACCGGTTAATAACCCGGTTAATACATCGCCACTTCCGCCTGTCGTCATTCCAGAATTACCAGTAGAATTAAAAAATCCACGACCCGCCGTATCATCCGGGCTGGCTATTCCGTCGGTCGTTGCAATAAATGTATGATGACCTTTTAATATGATTATACAGTTCAGCTCTTTTGCTTTTTGCAATGCCAGTTGAATCCTTTCGAAATCATTGAGGGATTCACCAAATAATCTTTCAAATTCTTTTGGATGTGGTGTAAGAATCGATCCCCCGGGAATTAATTTCAATAAATCTTTTTGTGATGCCATTATATTTAATGCATCAGCATCCAAAACAACAGGGCTACGGTAAGCATCAAGGATATCCCGCAGCAACATCTTAGTTGCAGAGGCAGTGCCAATACCCGGGCCAATACCTATAGATGCATAGGTTGTTAAATCTTCATCAATCGTCGTATTGATCATTTTATTCAAATCGGTCATCACCATCGCTTCGGGAATGGTACTTTGTAAAATATCATACCCGCATTGGGGGATATGACAGGTAAGAAGACCAATTCCGCTTCTCATACAGGCTTTGGCAGATAAAACAGCAGCACCGATCTTTCCATAACTCCCCGCCACCAGCAAAGCATGACCAAAATTTCCTTTATGTGAAAATTTTGTTCTTGGCTTATAAATAGAACGAATAATAGCCTCGTCTAATAATTCAAAGCGGCTTAATGCCGATTGATAATACTCATTATGCAAGCCAATATTAAGAATATGTATTTTGCCCAGGGCTTGATCATTCTCTGCGAAAAGAAAAGCAGGTTTATAACATTGAAAACTCAATGTGTGAGTAGCATGAACAGTTAAATTACCCTTTGAAGAACGGTCAACAAATAAACCGCTGGGAATATCAATGGAAACAATTTCACAGGCAGAGTTATTAATATACTCAACAAGTTTAGCTGTTAGCCCGTCAAGTTGACGGTTCAACCCTGAACCAAACAGTGCATCAATAATTACGTGGCCTTCAGGGAATGAATTAAAATTTTGTTCTGATTGTATAAAATGAATATCAGCCCGCAATACTTTTTGAAGTCTTGAAAGGTTTGTTTGAAAACCATCATTGCCTTGGTGGCCAAATCCGATAGTTATCGGATCAGGAATATGGACCGTTACAGAATAATCTTTCTCCAGTAACATTCTTGCTAAGGCAAGACCATCACCACCATTATTTCCTTTACCACAAAAAATGCTATAGGATGTTGTACCAGGATAGTGTTGCACCAACCATTCCACACATTTACCGGCAGCTCTTTCCATTAGATCAATGGAAGAAATGGGCTCCTGTTCTATGGTGTACTGATCCCATAGTCGTATATCCTCTGCTGAAAGAATTTTCATCTGGCTTTAAAGTTGGGGAACAATTCTGATAAAAAGTGTGTGTCCGGGTCTTTACTTTTTTTTTGTTGACTTGGTAGCCGGCGGCTGAAGTATTGAAGTTTTGAGACTGTCTATTTCATCTGCGTCCTCCTCTTTTCCCTGTTGATAGTCACCGAAAATATCATAACATAGAAGTGCAGCACCATATATTGACCTGTTAAACCGGTTGCCCAAAATAATTATCGTTGCTTTCTCATCCACTAGTCTTGCAAAAGCGGCATTAGCACCATGCCATTTGCCGAAGTGATACACAACTTTTTTCCCGTTAGGCAATAGTTGTAGCCGCCACCCAAGTCCGTAATTGTGAACAGATGGCTTTTCAAAACTGTAGGCGGCAAAGGCAGCGTCAAGTAAAGGTTTTTTAATTACCTGGTCAGTATATAAGGCCTGGTCCCATTTTAATAAATCTCTGGGAGTAGTATAAATATTTTTATCGCCATAAGTAGCATCCAAAAAATCATAATCCCAGTAAACGTTTCGACCCGTAAAAGTGGGAGTGGCCGTTAGTGTATCCTTTAAGGTGAACACATAGGTATCTTTCATTTGCAGGGGCGTGAAGAAATGGTCCTGCATATAATCGGGAAAAGTTTGACCGCTTATTTTTTCAACAATACTTGCGAGCAGCACAAAATTGGTATTAGAGTAATTAAACCGGCTACCGGGAGTTCCGGTCGGGTCCGGTCTTTTATCATACATCATTTGCAAAACATCCTGGTTGGTCGCATATTGTTTGTTCCATCTTCCATTTGGTAATATGCCCCATTTATTATTACTCATAAAGTAAAGATAATTAGGCAACCCGCTGCGGTGGTTCAAAAGCATCTTTATCGTAATACCGCTATACGGAAAACCGGGAAAGAATTTTTGCAGGGAATCATCCAATGACAATTTATTTTCCTGTACCATGCGAAGTATGGCGATGCCTGTAAAGGTTTTGGAAGTGGAGGCAATATGCAAAGAGGTAGTATTGCCAAGACTATCTTTCTTTCTTATATCAGCAAGGCCGGAGTATTTTTCATAAAGCACCTCACCGTTCAGGGCGATAAGGATGCCGCCATTAAAGCTTTTATTAAGCAGCGTAGTGTCAAAAAAATTGCTGAGCTGACGGTAATAATTTCGGAAATCTTCTTTACCCAGTTTTAATGGGGTAGGAGGGTAATACTGCAAAGAATCATCGACCGTTTTTATTTCCCGGGATGAAGAATTGCAGGCAATAAGAACAACCAGGAGTAAAAAAATAAAAATAGTTTTCAATAAGAAATAATTGGGTTAGCTACAAAAATATAGGCTGGCCATTTGCAATCAGCAGGTTAGTTTTCCCCAATCATCGGGCCAATGTTAATAGTATAGCCTGGTTACTGCTTTATTATCCTAAACAGGACACATTATATTTGCAATATGTCAAAAACCAGCAAGACCAGTTATCCTAAAGAAAAAATAAAAATTCTTTTTTTAGAGAACATCAGCGAGGTGGCGGTGAAGAATTTTCAACAATATGGCTATGTGCAGGTAGAAAGAATCTCAAAGGCTCTGACGGAAGAACAATTGATAGAAGAAATTAAAGATGTACATATCCTTGGCATCCGTTCTAAAACACAGATCACCAAAAATATTCTGAATGCAGCAAAAAAATTACAGTCTATCGGTTGTTTTTGTATTGGTGTGAACCAGGTTGATTTAAAAGCGGCTACCAAAAATGGCGTTGTTGTTTTTAATGCCCCTTATTCCAATACCCGGTCGGTGGCTGAATTAGTAATTGGTGTATCTATAATGCTGATCAGGAGAATACCTGATAAAAATAAAGCTGCACATGAAGGAGTGTGGATGAAAGAGGCAAAAGGAAGTTACGAGTTGCGGGGAAAGACGTTGGGGATTATTGGCTATGGCAATATTGGCAGCCAGGTAAGTGTGCTGGCTGAAGGATTGGGGATGAAAGTTATTTTTTATGATGTGGAAACTAAATTACCGCTGGGCAATGCAGAAGATGCAAAATCGTTAAAAGATTTATTAAGCAAAGCAGATGTAGTGACCCTCCATGTGCCGGAAACTTCGGAGACAAAAAATCTTATTAGTAAAGCTAATCTCAAACATTTTAAAAAAGGGGCGATACTCATAAACTATGCAAGGGGAGAGGTGGTGGACCTTATGGCCTTAAGAAAAGCAATAGTAGAGGGTAGCATTGGAGGTGCTGCAGTAGATGTATTTCCTTTGGAACCGGAAAAGAACGGCGACCATTTTCAAACCCCATTACAAGATTGTCCCAATGTAATTCTCACTCCTCATATCGGTGGCAGCACGGAAGAAGCCCAACAAAATATTGGTGATGATGTAAGTGTGAAGCTTTATAATTACCTGGAAAAAGGGATAACTTTTGGTTCGCATACCGTACCGGCACTGGCCCTGCCGCCACAGGAAGGAAGCCACCGTATATTACACATACATAATAATGTGCCGGGTGTGTTATCAGAAATAAATACTCAATTATCTAAATACAAAATTAATATTCTCGGTCAGTATCTTAAGACGAATGACGAGATTGGCTATGTGGTGCTGGATGTGGACAAGCAACTTTCTGCGCAGGCTTTGGGATTACTAAAGGAAGTAAAGGGTACTATTAAGGTGAGGATGTTGTATTGAAAAAAGGATTCATTTTTTCCAAAATCATCTATCTTTTTATATTTTCAATAATTATTGAAAATATTGTAAATTTGTAAAATCAATTAATTTGTATGAAAGTCGTAATAGCCGGCGCAGGTTTTGGCGGGCTTAGATTGGCCCGCAAACTCAATAATAAACCCGGTTTTGAAGTTATCCTTGTTGACCGTTTTAACTATCACCAGTTTCAACCTTTATTTTACCAGGTAGCCACTGCAGGATTAGATGCCAGCAATATTTCATTCCCGCTGCGGAAAGTATTTCAAAAAAGTAAAAATGTAAGGATCCGGTTAGCTGCACTGCAACAGGTTATTCCCGGGGAAAACAAGATTGTTACTGACGCTGAAGAAATTTCCTATGATGTGCTGGTGTTAGCGACCGGGGCAGACACCAACTTCTTTGGTAATACGCAAATTGCCGGAAATGCTTTCCCAATGAAATCAACCGTGGAAGCTTTACAACTCCGTTACCGGTTACTGCAAAATTTTGAAACCGCATTGACGATTACTGATTCAGCAGCATTACAACAATTGATGAATATTGTGGTGGTAGGTGGTGGACCAACAGGAGTGGAAGTATCCGGTGCATTGGCTGAAATGAAAAAGTATGTGCTGCCGAAAGACTACCCGGAGCTGGATTTCTCAAAAATGAATATTTACCTGCTGGAAGGGGCTGGTAAAACATTGGCATCCATGAGTGAGAAATCCTCCCGGCAATCACAGCAATACCTTGAACGGTTGGGAGTGAAAGTGATGACCAATGCCCTGGTGAAAGAATATGACGGAAATAATGTTCGCCTGAATAGTGGAGAACAAATTACCACCGGAACGGTTATTTGGGCAGCTGGTATTAAAGGTAATATTCCAACTGGAATTGATAAAAGTCTAATAGCCAAAGGAAATCGTGTAAAAACAGACCGGTATTGCCGGGTAACGGGGTACAATAATATATATGCTATCGGTGACCTTGCGCATATGGAAACGCCGAAGTATCCCACTGCTCACCCGCAGGTGGCACCGGTAGCTATGCAGCAGGCAGATCTATTGGCGGGTAATTTTAAATTGATAGAACGAAAATCAAACCCGGAATCACAATATGAATTTGAATACAGGGATAAAGGATCTATGGCCACTGTAGGAAGAAACCTGGCTGTGGTTGATGTACCTAAACCCAAATTACATTTTGGAGGTTTTATGGCCTGGATGATATGGATGGGTCTTCACCTCATGTTGATACTGGGAGTAAAAAACAGGTTCTTTGTTTTCAGCAATTGGCTATATAATTATTTTACGTATGATCAAAACCTCCGGCTGATATTCAGGGAGTTTGATAAAAGTGAAAAAAAATGAGTCAGCAAAAATTTTTGACCGGGGAGTGGCGAAAACTGATCATGGCAAATTATATAGTGGATCCTTCGATTCTCAAAAAATATCTGCCGGCTAAAACAGAATTGGATTTTTGGAATGAGAAATGTTATGTAAGCCTGGTTGGATTTATGTTTAAAAACGTAAAGGTGAAGGGGTTAAAGATACCTTTTCATGTCAACTTCCCAGAGGTGAATCTTAGATTTTATGTACGGTACTACGAAAATAATGAATGGAAACGGGGTGTTGTTTTCATCAGCGAAATTGTTCCCAAACCGGCTATCGTATTTGTGGCTAATACAATTTATAAAGAGCATTACTCAAGTATGCCCATGCGATATTCCTGGAAGCAGGAAATGGATGACCTATCAGTAAGTTATCAATGGAAGAAAAATAAAAAATGGCATACGATTGCAGTAAAAGCGGATGCAATACCAACAGCCTTGAAGAGAGGAAGCGAAGAAGAATTTATTACACAACATTTCTGGGGGTATTCAGCCATTTCAGCCAAACTAACTGGCGAATACCATGTCGTACATCCTGGATGGGATATTTATTCTGTCCGTGACTACAATATTGATTGTGATTTTGAATCTTTATATGGCAAGTCATTTGGGTATCTTGCTAATGTAAAACCAGATTCCATTTTTTTGGCCGAAGGTTCAGATATAACGATCTATCAAAAAAGAGTGCTGTAATTTGTTTGAATATCTCTGATGCTAAAAAAATCAAGGATCGTTCACCCGCCATTTAGCCAAGCAAAGGAGGAATTTTTCCTATAATTTATGTTATGTTAAATAGTTAATAAGTAGAAAAAGCCACATAAGTGGCCTTCCCTTTGAATACTATTTTATTTTATAGTTTCATACAGATCATTCCACTTCTTCTCCTTTGCTTCAAAATCCAATTGTTCAGGAGATTTTGCTTTTGCCTTTTTCTTTTTTAGCTCATATATTTCAGCCAGATACCCGGCTATATTTTTATACTGGGATTTCTGCCTGATATCCAATTTTTCTTTAGCAGCAAATATTTTTGCAGCCTGTTCATAGGGTGTCCTGATGGCATCCATTGCATCCAGGTATTGCTTATCCAAAAGATCTCTTTTTGCAAGGTCTTCCTTCGTGGCCATTGTTCCGGGCTTTGTTCTTGACTTTGTATCATTTGCATGAGCCTGCCTTGCATCATTTACTTTATCTTTTTTATTAACAAGGTAGCTACCAAGGTATAAATAAGGACTCTCATCATCCGGTTTGGCCGCAGCCGTTTTATTAATTCCCGCTATCATTTTTTTCTCTAATTCTTCTGCATTTGCCGGTAATATAGCACCTTGCTTACTGGAATTTAACGTGTCGTAGATGATCCCCCACATAAGATCGTTTGCTTTCATATTGTTAGGGTCCGTCGCCAGCACTTCTTCCACTGCTTTCAGTTTTTCATTAAATCCTTCCACCAATCCTACGGCGAAATCAAGTTTATCAAATTTAAAATATTCACTTTCGGGAAATAATTGCAGACCTAATGCTTTATATTTTTCAAAAGCTACCATATCCTTTTTACCGTAATAATGACTTACCAGGAAACGATATACACTTTCAAATCCATCTCCCGTTACTTTGTTATCTGCCAGGCGACTATAAAATTTAACTGCATCTTCTTTATTATTACTGCTTTCTGCTGTCAATCCTGCGAGGATAAGAACATTGGTGTCTAATGGAAATTGGAATACCTTTTTACTTATTAAAAGATCTGAATACTCAACTGCTTTTTTGAACTTATCATATGCAGCCTCCATTTTCTTTCCGGTATAATCAGCGTACCCGGCTGTATAATAATTTGAGTAAATATTAATAGGTGCATTTTGATAAATGGGGTCGCTTATCAGGGCAAGACCAGGTTCCATTTCTTTATATTTCTTAAAAGCAATGTCTGCTTCATTAGCTAACTGGTCTCCTGCTGCGGTGCCCTTATTTGCGGCGTCCATTGCCAGGCCTGCATAGATGGTAGCTTTCAATATATAAGCTTCGGCTTTGCTCGTAAACTTTGGATTGCTCATTGCTTTATCCAGTTCAATTTTTGCCTCTTTGAATTTATTAAATACCAATTGGTTTTTAATGTCTTCATACTTTTGTGCTTTTACCAAAAAAGCAGACAAGCTTATCGTTACTAAGAAAAGGATTCTTTTCATTTTTAATTTTTAATATAGATTAATAAACAATTACTATTATTCTGCAATGTCACCGTTAGATGGGTTTTCGCCTGTTTCGGTTGCGTTATCAACAGGCAGAATTTCGCCGGCTCCGTTTCCAAGGAGCAGGGCCGCTGGCTGATCATCTAATTGGGTGATGGCCGCTATTTCATCCCCTTCATCTAATTTTATAAGTCTTACTCCTTGGGTGGCCCTTCCCTGTTCACTCACACCGCTTACCGGCATCCGGATAGTAACCCCGCTTTTACAAGTAATCATGATGTCCTCATTCTGCGACACATCCAGTATCCCAACCAATGAACCCGTTTTATCGGTTACATTGATGGTCTTTACCCCTTTACCTCCACGATTTGTATAACGGTACTCGTCCACTGCTGTTCGTTTACCAAATCCTTTTTCACTTACTACCAGTACCGTTTTTGCTGCGTCGTTCTCAGGATTTACACAAATCATACCAACTACTTCATCCTTTTCATCATCCACCTCTATACCAGCTACGCCAATGGCCCCACGGCCTGTTGCTCTTACTTTTGCTTCAGAGAAACGGATTGCCCGGCCACTCTTAACGGCCATCATGATCTCACATTTACCATCGGTCATCTTGGCTTCCAGTAATTCATCGCCTTCTACTATATTTATAGCATTGACTCCTGTCTGGCGGGGACGGCTAAAATCCTGCAATTCTGTTTTCTTGATAATTCCTTTTTTTGTACAAAGAACAATATTGTGGGATTTAACAAACTCTTCATCTTTCAGATCCTTTACATCAATGATTGCTCTTACTTTATCATCCGGAGGCAGTTGCATGAGGTTTTGAATAGCACGGCCTTTGCCTGTCTTTTCTCCTTCCGGGATCTCATATACATTCAACCAATACACTCTTCCTTTTTCAGTAAAAAAAAGCATTGTATGATGGGTAGAGGCCACAAAAAGATGTTCGATATAATCTTCCTCTCTTGTTTTTCCTCCCGTAGCCCCCCTGCCACCCCGGCGTTGCGACCTGAACTCATCAGCCGGTGTCCGCTTGATATAGCCAAGGTGCGAAATAGTGATAACTACATCTTCTTCTTTAATAAGGTCTTTTATTTTTACTTCATCATCCAGGTAAGTGATCTCACTTCT
>JBKJLR010000146.1:0-4968 GCA_046596865.1 Chitinophagaceae bacterium | reverse complement strand
GCTTAGCCCTCATTTTCTCTGTAAGTGCAGATATTTTCTTATAAATGGTAAAAGTTAATTGCCAAATCTCCAAGTCTTCAAATTTGTGAACTGTGGCTATCTATTAAGTTTTGTAGATTTCAAACAACAATAAACAAAAAACCACAAACGATAAACTAAAAGAGTGTTTGCACACCATGTGCCACTTTCGCTTCAAGTTCCAGTAACCATTTTTTTCTCCATAACCCTCCGGCATAACCTGTTAGTTCTCCAGTGCTTCCTATCACCCGATGGCAAGGAATAATAATAGCAACAGTGTTTTTCCCATTAGCATTAGCCACGGCTCTTGTTGCCTTTGTATCACCTGTTTTCCTGGCCAACTCAAGGTAGCTGATTGTTCTGCCATACGGTATCAATAACAATTCACTCCAGACCCCTTGTTGAAAGGTTGTTCCTGGCTGGTTCAACGGTAATTCAAAAATTCTTCTCTGTCCGTTAAAATATTGAATCAATTGCTCCACACAATTGATAAGCATGGGGGGAAGATGTTTTTTATTGCCTTCCGCTTTTTGCGATGTATCATGAAAAGTGACTTCACTGATAAAATTATCAGTACCTGAAATTTTCAATAGCCCGACAGGGGAGTGATAATATGTACTATACATTGCAGACATTGTCAGCCTATCTTTTTTCCATTTTTTACATCCCTTTCTGGAGCCAATAAAATTACGTCTTTGTTTTCATCATAAACACCCAATACTAAGCACTCACTGGTAAAGTCCGCAATCTGTTTCGGTGGGAAATTGACAATGGCAATCACTTGCCTGTTCAGCAAATCCTCTTTTTTATAGAGTGCTGTTATTTGCGCTGATGATTTTTTGATCCCTATATCGCTGCTAAAATCAATCCTTAGCTGGTAAGCCGGTTTCCGGGCTTTGGGAAAGTCATGTACTTCAATAACAGTTCCCACCCGCATATCTATTTTTTCAAAATCATCCCAATTGATTGTCATCTTGTAATTTTATTGTAAACTTGATGAAAATTTACAACAATGACACCGGTAAAAAAAGATAGTCACATATCCAGGAGAAATTTTGTTCGTAATTCAGCTATAGTCGGGGCTGGTTTCTTTATTATTCCACGCCATGTACTGGGCCGTGGGTTTATTGCGCCAAGTGATAAATTGAATATTGCCGGAATAGGGGTGGGTGGCAAGGGTGAAAGTGATCTGTCTGAATTTGCTAAAAGTCCTTTTGTAAATATTGTGGCCTTATGTGATGTGGATGACAGGGAAGCTAAAAAATCAAGAGAGAAATTTCCCAAAGCTTCTTATTACAAAGACTTTCGGGAAATGCTGGGAAAAGAGAAGAATAATATTGATGCCTGTAGTATTTCAACCCCGGATAACATTCATGCCGTTGCCACATTAGCCGCTATGCAATTGGGCAAACATGTCTATACACAAAAGCCATTGACCCATGACATCTATGAAGCAAGGATACTGACACAAGCTGAGAAAAAATATAAAGTGGTGACACAAATGGGCAACCAGGGAGGCTCAGGTGATGGTGTTCGCAAAGCAAAAGAAATGTTAGATGCAGGTATGATAGGAAAAGTAACAGAAGCCCAGGCATGGACCAATCGTCCGGTTTGGCCGCAGGGCATTCCAACACCAGCAGGAAAGTTTGATATTCCAAATGAATTAGATTGGAAATTATGGCTGGGGCCCGCAAAACAGATTGATTATAATCCTGCTTACCTGCCATTTAACTGGAGGGGTTGGTGGGCTTTTGGTACCGGCGCATTGGGAGATATGGCCTGTCACATTATGGATCCTATATACCGCATACTGCCGATCCTTTACCCGGATTCTGCCGAATGCAGTGTAAGCAATGTGTGGAAGGATATGTGGAGTGAAGGCAACTTTGTGGAAAGTTGCCCGCCTTCATCGATTATTCATTTAACCTATCCCAGAACAGATGGTAAAGGCACCATCAATGTATCATGGCATGATGGAGGTCTTTTACCGGAAAGACCCCACGAGTTATTGCCTGAAGAAGCATTTGGCAATTGGGATGGGGGGGTATTATTTATTGGTACCAAAGGAAAATTATTGTTGGATTGCTATGGAGAAAACCCACGGCTGCTGCCCACCAAACTGATGAAAGAGAAAACGATGCCGAAAGAAAAAATAAAAAGAGTACCGGAGGGTCATTACCTGCAATGGGTAAATGCCTGCAGAGCCGGCTATGGTAATGCCACTACCAGTTCACCGTTTTCGTATGCCGGGCCATTTACAGAAAGTATATTGATGGGTAATCTTGCTATACGCAGCTGGATGATGAAAAATCCTAACCTTAAAGGATGGGATGATAAATATCTTGGCCGTAAAAAATTATTGTGGGATGCCCCTAATATGAAAGTGACAAACTTTGATGAAGCCAACCAGTTTGTTAAGAGGGATTACAGGGAAGGATGGAAATTAGAGTTGTAACTCCCGGGGTGTAAGAGTTTACGATTTTTCATAAATGAAAAGACATTTCAGTTGGCGGGATTTTTATACCCCAAACTAAATAAATTATTAATCTAAAAGCTTTACCAACTCCATCAGCTCTGCTTGTTTATATCTGTCCTTATCATTGTCAAAACATTTACTGAATTCTTCCAGTAATTGCTGAATGACCTGTTTATTTTTCTGTGGTTTGAAGTAGGAACCGACAGCAGGTACAGAAATTCGTTTGAAATAATTGTCAACATCCTGTTGAGTGAAAACCTGGCCGGATGTAGGGTCTATAAAAAATTCAATTTTATGAATCGGGTTGGGTAGCGTTTCATCGGAATAACCCGGTTTGAAATAAGCGACAATGAATTGCTTGGGTATATTAATAGCTCTCACCGGTATATCCAGCAATTCGCACAATATTAAATATAAGATCCCATTACTGATTTGATTACCTCTTTTTGCTTCCAGTGTTTTATGAAGTAAAAACTCAGAAGGCTCTTTGTAATTCGTTTCGCCGCCCTTCAAACCATAATAGCTGTATAAAATGCTGGTGACAATATTGATCTGCTCAAGAGGTGTGAGGTAGTTGTTAAGTTCCAGCCATACATTACGCCGTACTTTCTCTATCTCCTGTAATACAGGTGTGGTGGACACTTCCGGGTATTGAAATTTGCCGGCCAGCATAGCACCAAGCATAAGATCATGATGACCGGAAAGACTCCATTGACGAAAATCTTCTGTAAGGTCTGTGAAGTGAAGCCGGTGAATCAGCAATTCAATCCTGGTTTGTACGTCTTCATTGGGAGTGTTTTCCCAGAGATGTTCCAGGTTAGGAATAATGTGTTTACCATAATCAACGATCTTACTGGAGACTAATCCAAACACTTCCTCATCCGGGTCGTCGATTAATGTAAATAAAGCTGATATTTCTTTGTTTGTTTCCATGGTGGTGATTCAGGCACAATATCTCTATTGCTGTTGATATGAAATAGTTAAACTTTTCCACAGACGTGGAGAACAGTTTTAGGTTTGAGGATTTGAATCCTGGGTTTTAATCATTCGTCCTTTATTGTTCTTAAAATTTATTTAAGTTTGAAGAATGAAAAGCATCCGCTTGTATCTATTTTTACTTTTGTCTGCAGTACAGGCAAAAGCACAGATCAATGATTTGTTCGTAGTAAAAAAAGACAGTTCTGGATTTGAGTTGACAATTAAGGGAGCATCGCATCTTGCTTCTTTACCATTAAAATGCATTACACAGGAATTTCCCAACAAAACCAATCACACTTCCAATAGCGACAGTGATCATGTATTGATGCCCAAACAGCTTCATCCAACTTTCTATGGTTGCTTCGATTGGCACTCCTCTGTACATGGGCATTGGATGCTGATAAGGTTATTGAAAAAATTTCCATTACTGCCCGAAGCTGCTGCTATCAGGACAGCGCTTAATAAAACGATTACTAAAGAGAATATTATTAATGAGCTAAAGTATTTTTCTCTGCCACTTACTGCCTCCTGGGAAAGAACCTATGGCTGGGCATGGATACTGAAATTGGATGAGGAATTATATAACTGGAACGATGATGATGGTAAACGCTGGCATGAAGCTATGCAACCGCTAACGGAAAAGATTGTACAACTCTGGACTAAATTTCTGCCGAAGCAAACCTATCCAAACCGAACAGGAGTGCATCCTAATACTGCATTTGGGCTGGTGTTTGCACTTGACTATGCCCGCACAGAAAAGAACAGCGAATTTGAAAAAGCTATTCTTATTTCAGCGAAAATGATTTTTGGAAAAGATAAAAATGCACCAGCTTCCTGGGAGCCAAATGGGGCTGACTTTCTTTCACCAAGTCTTGAAGAAGCTGACTTGATGAGAAGGGTATTGCCAGCAAAAGAATTTATCCCCTGGTTCAATCAATTCTTTACGATACAAAGCTTAAAACATTTAACGATACTTCCCGTAGTTTCAGACAGAACCGATCTGCAGATAGTTCATTTGGATGGATTGTCCTTTAGCCGAAGTTGGTGTATGAAAGGATTGGCTTTAATATTGCCCGCCAATGATACAAGAAAGAAATTATTACTTCGTTCATCTGTCAATCATTTAGGAACTGCATTACCACATGTTGTTAGCGGGGAATATGGTGGTGAGCACTGGTTGGCCAGTTTTGCTTTGTATGCATTGGTGAACTGATGGGCGTTCTGAGTGGTAAGTTTTAAGTTATAAGCCAGACATACTTTATATTCTAACAACTTATAACCCATAACTTATACCTTACAACTTTCTCGCTACTACCATCCAATCCCAGGGTCTTGGTTCTTTCAACCATTTTGGTGGTTTGATAAATTCTGTATCCCAGTTATATTCTATTTTTTTAAAATCTTCTGCAACAAATCCTTCGTTGGATAAGAGCAATTGTAATTCTTCTTTTAAGTAATGCTTGTGCGGGACATCATCAATATCAGCATTGCCCTGC
>JBKJLR010000029.1:0-2590 GCA_046596865.1 Chitinophagaceae bacterium | reverse complement strand
TTGATTTTTCCAAAAAGAACCTGTTGCCATTGAAAGACCTGCATTATATCGTACGAAGTATTTTATTCCCCGGAGAAGTAGCAGAAGAAAAAAAATTTAACCTTACCAAAGAGGATTATGATTTTCTTCGCCGGTTTATGTCAATGATGCCGCAGGAATCTAAAACCCCGGTATATCCTTCACCCGAATATTGGGATACCTATGTAAAATTTTTATTGTATGGTTCTGAACCAGGAAAAGCAGAATCTCATATCCGCATTTTTAACAAGGTGGGAGATGCTTATGGTTTCCTTATTGATGGGGCTTATATAGTGGATTACGAAAATAACATTGAATTTATGCTCAGTGCCATCATTTATTGTAATAGTGATGGTATTTTCAATGATGATAACTACGATTATGACAAAGTCGGATATCCTTTTATGAAAAATCTCGGCCGGGTGATATATGAGTATGAGTTAAAACGGCAACGAAAATATCCCTCATCACTATCGCCTTTACAATTCAGGTATACAGATTAAAATAGATCATCCTTTATCTTCGAATCTATACTTTTGCAACTGCTTGACCGGATTATTGTTGATAAAGGATTAATTAAACTAACTAACATGCAGTTATCTTCTTTCTTGCAGCGATTCAATGAACCGGAAACGTTGAAAATGTCTAAACTGGGCCGTGAGTTAAGAGCACAGGGCATTGATATTATCGATCTTAGTTTGGGAGAACCTGATTTTGACACACCTGATCATATTAAAGAGGCAGCTATCAAAGCCATTCATGATAACTGGAGTCACTATACACCCGTACCGGGGTTTGCAGATCTAAGGGAAGCTGTTTGCACAAAATTTAAAAGGGATAATAATCTTGATTACAAACCGGAGAATATTGTTGCATCCACGGGTGCCAAGCAAAGTTTAGCCAATGCTATGCTGGCATTAGTAGATGAAGGCGATGAAGTTATTATTCCAACACCCTTCTGGGTTACTTACAGCGAACTGGTAAAAATTGTCAGAGGAAAAGTAGTAGAGGTTAAGAGTACAACAGAACAGGGATTTAAAATTACTGCTCAGCAACTGGAAGCTGCCATTACACCCAAAACAAGATTGTTTTTGTTTTCTTCTCCCTGCAACCCCAGTGGGGCCGTGTATAGTAAAGCAGAACTAGCGTCATTGGCAGCGGTGCTGAAAAATTATCCCGATGTGTATATCCTTTCGGATGAAATTTATGAGTATATAAATTTTGTCGGCAGTCATCAAAGCATTGCCCAGTTTGAAGAAATAAAAGAAAGGGTAATAATAGTAAATGGTTTAAGCAAGGGCTTTGCTATGACAGGGTGGAGGCTCGGCTACATTGCTGCGAATGTGGAAGTAGCTAAAGCCTGTGAGAAAGTGCAGGGACAATTTACCAGCGGGGCGAACTCTATTGCCCAAAAAGCGGCTGTTACGGCATTGACGACTGACCTTCGTCCATCCAAAGAAATGACAAAAGAGTTTGCAAGAAGAAGAGAAACTGTAATGGAATTGGTAAAAGAAATTCCTGGTGTTATTTGCAATAAACCCGATGGTGCTTTTTATATTTTTCCTGATGTAAGTGCTTACTATGGTAAAAGTGATGGTGAAATGATTATTGCTAATGCGAATGATTTTTGTATGTATCTTTTAAATAAAGCTCATGTATCTTCTGTAATGGGTGATGCCTTTGGCGAACCTAAATGTGTTCGTTTTTCTTTTGCCAACAGTATGGAGAAAATAGAGGAGGGGTGGAAGAGGATTAAAACGGCCCTGGCGAAATTGAAATAAATTATTGCAGACTAAGCTCCCTGAATTTTTTATCCAACTCCAGTACCTGCGGTATTACTAATTGCTCCCCATTATTGACGATAACAAAATGGCAAAGCTTCATTTTTATTTCTTCATCCATCTGCCTGTTTAAGCGTTTCATCACTTCTTCCAGAGGCAGGTTATCCCGTTGCATCACCCGTTGCACCCGGACTGCTGCCGGAGCGTACACCCCAATGATAAAATCCAATTTTTCTGCTGCACCACTTTCAAATAATAATGCAGCTTCCTTAATGATGTAGGGGGTAGTTTGCTGGTTCATCCATTCCGCCGCATCCTGTATGGTGATAGGATGGGTGAGAGAGTTGAGTAATTCTAATTTTCCTTTATCATTAAAAACGATGGCCGCAAGATATTTCCTGTCAAGTTTCCCGTTTTGGTACGCATCATTTCCGAAATGCTGAATGATTGAGTCTTTCAGTATGGCATTCGTATTCATCAGGTGCTTTGTTTTATCATCTGCATAATAAACTGGAATACCCAGTGTTTCGAACACTTTGGCTACCGTTGTTTTGCCGCTTCCGATTCCACCTGTGAGGCCGACTTTTATCATACCTGATTTTTACATATAAAAAATCCCAAATCCCAATGATAGTTAACAACTGGAATTTGGGACTATAAATTTGTAATTTACTTTTTGCCAGTGACTGCTGGTGCTGGCCTGTTTAATGCTGCGGTCCAGTCCATACTGATAGCACTTTTTTCAATCTTCAAATAGCTGCCGGGGCTTACTTCAATGTTCAGCGTTCCAT
>JBKJLR010000390.1:0-4095 GCA_046596865.1 Chitinophagaceae bacterium | reverse complement strand
CTAAAGGAGTGCCGGGATTCACCCTGCCAATAGTTTGAAAAGCACCGCCATTGACAGAACGTTGTACGTCAAAACTATTTACTCCGGCGCAACTGTTTATATCCCAGCTGATGATACCGCTGTTATTTACTTTTCTTGAACGGGTAGCAATAATACAATCGATGGTGAGGATAGCTCCGTTGTTGGCAACCACAAAGGGTATTTCAGGACCCGATGATGTAAAAGCATTAATAGGAATGCCGGGGGTAACAATAAAAGTACCCGGCACAATTATAAAAGGTGCAGGCACAAGTCCCGATTGATGTATGTTCCATGTGCCGCCAATATTAAGCCCAACTTGTACATTGGGTCCTGTATTGATAAATAACGGTCCGCAGTCTGCAGGAAAAGTATAACCAAAGCCTATAGTAGCACCGGCGGAAGTGACAGAACTTGTAATATACCAGGTTCTTAAAACAGCATAGTTATCATTATAAATTGGGGGTGTAATAGGCTCGACAATCCTTGCTGAATAATCTGCAGTAACAGCACTCGAAATAAAAAGGGGATTGACAGACGTTAACCCGATTGGGAATAATTTACTTGAGAAACCCGAACCTACATTACGTAAGGTTAATTTACCAGTTCCATTTGTTTTGACATAGCTGGTTACTAAAGTAATGGCAACTGTTCCGCTGATAGTTAAATTAAAGTTGCCGAGTACAATAAGACTGTTACTATTAAGCAGAGTAACATTACCGGTGATTGTTTTATTGGAAATCATTGTAACGGTTGTGGGTGAACCGATTTCTAAACCTCCTGATGTTGGAACAGTTAAAGAACCAGTTCCGCCTAACTCTGCTGTGGCACCGTTGATAATAAACTTTCCCGAACTGCTTTGATTAATGTTGCCTGTTCCCCTTATCCCATTCCGAAATGTTTTAGTACCTGACGCAGTAAAAGTTACATTGCCATTGGCTTCAAAAATTCCGTTTATAATGGTTGGAGATGTTGACCCAACAAATACGCCGATATTTTGAGTTATTCTGAAGATAGGTATTACACTAGTTCCAACATTCGGGAAATAAGTTACTCCAACTGATCCAAATGGTGTAGATAATGTATACTCTAAAATTGACTGGTGCTGATAAACATAATTAGTGGCATGAACACCAGCTAAAGGGGTCGTTGTTAAACCTGTTGCGGCAACTCTTAAAACTCCATTACCCTGCACAATAACAGTCGGAGCTATGCCTGTAAAAAGCGGGGGATTATTATTAGATGAAAGTTTAAAGACACCGCCACTTTGAATATCAATATCATCACCTAAGCCATCTTCAATAGTAATAAGACCTGAAACGAAATCAAGTACGCCTCCATTTTCAATTACTACCTGATCAACGGGAAGAAATGCAGAAAAACTTACAGTATGACCATTTCGTATGGAAATTATATTAGCCGCAGAGTTAGGAATCGCTGTTGCGGGAGTCCAGGCAATATTATTGGGAGAAGATTCCCAGTTTAATATGCTGGTCCAGCTTCCGGATTGAACAGAACGAAAATAATCTGTGCTTGCCGATGCAGTACCAGCATTCAATAAAAAATCATCTACACTAAGTCCATCGTCTGCTCCGGTTGCATTAAAATCAGTCCAACGTAAAAAAAAATTAGTTCCATCTGGAATATTAAGGCCAATAATGGTATTTGTAATTAATGTTTGGTTTGCTACTGAGTTTCCATCCAGTGCACCAACAGTACCTGTAGTTACAGGTGAATTAAAATCTAATGCATCAACATCTATCCAATTTCCTGTTGTAAGGCTTGTTGCGTTCTGGCTATATTGAAAATCCAAACGATCAACTCTTCCCGTCGCACCTAAACGCCATTGCTCCCCTGTATAGGTAATTGTAAAAGAAGTAATAGTGGAACCGGTATTATTAGTTACATAAAAACCAATAGTTGGATCTAAATTTCCGGATAGAAGACCACCAAAGGCTCTTTCTGATGATGCAGCCATACCAAAACTATATGTATCCCCGATTGTTGATGAGCCTGTCCCTGCTGTATAAAATAAGTCTGTATTCATACCTGTTTCATCAAAAGCCCAGCCTGCGGGCACTACACTGGAAGTTCCTGAAATAACTAGTGTATTAAAAAGCTGATTGTATGGCAAAGTCGTTAAAGAGAATTGTCCAAGAACAATTGTAGATAAAAAAAGAAACTGACCAAGTAAACAAACCTTCCGCATACTCCCCATTTTAAACTAAAAATAATAAGCCTTTCAACAGGTTACTGACCAGGGACTTTCGGAGGGTTGCGGAAGGATTAAACTGAATGTAGTTGCTAAAACGAATCTATGGTTTTATAAAACAGGAAGAAATGGGGTAATCGATTATTTATCCTCATTTACTTCACCTCCAACTTTTCCATTCCGTGGCAGAGGCTCAAGGTTGTTTTAAAATTGGGTGACGGAAAATTAATACACAGTTTACAGGCAGGAAAGATATACCCTGATTATTTTGTTTTTTCTTCCTGCAATTTCATATCCGGAAACAAGGCAGACAGGAGCATAATAACAGAAGCCAGCAACATCAGCCATAAACCACTTTTTCGTACGGGGCATTCACCACCTGAGCAGGCAGCTAACATGAAAAAATTTTTTAATGCCCAGCCTAAATTCAGCCCTGCGAATAATAAATTCAACCGCTTGGCCCACACCCGGGGCACCAGGGTGCAAATCATGAAAAGTGCTGTCAGCAAAAAATGAAAATAACCTGGCTTGCCAAAATTGGTACCGGTAGCATAAACCCCACTCACCATAATATTTTTGGATTCAATAAATACCCAGGGAACAAAACAGGACGCCACTAATAACAATGCTGCCGAAAAACCAATCCATTTCATATATCGCATAAAGAGGAAGTTGGGCGCAAGATAAATAAATTGTTTTTTAACCCAATTGTTTACCACAAAGAACACAAAGTAACATAACGCAAAGAACACAAAGAAAATGGGCTCTACCCACAGTGAAATTATCTCCGTGTACTTTGTGGTTATTTTAAAAGCATAAAGCAAGTATAAGACAAAGGACACAAGCAAATTGCCTGTGCCCTTTGTGAAATTATCTCTGTGTGCTTTGTGGTTAATTGTATTTACAACTTGATCCCCACCGTAAAACTCAACACCCGGTGTTTATTTTTATCATCGGCACTGCTATTCGTACCACTTTGTAATTTAGCTAATCCAAAACCATAGTTAACTGCTAATACGATTTTGGTAGCCTGGATACCCGCCGTAGCATTCAGACCGTAGTCAAAACGCTTCAGGATTCCGTAACCTGCCCCTTCTTCGTAATTCAATGTAGAGGGATCATCACTGGAAAATTCAATATTCCTTTCATTACTATACGAAAGACCAGCGATCTTACCTTCATTCTTAATTTTACCTGATACCCCTACCGCCAGGTAGGGTCCACCACCGGCAAAGAATTTTATGGTTCCAGTGGGAGTTTTGAAAACAAAATTCGCAGGTATTTCGATATACATCGGGTTTGATGTGGCTTTGGAATAATTAAGGGAAGAAGGATCGCCTGATTGTGTTTTGGAACCTTTACCCGTAAATAAAATTCCCGGCTGGAAAAATAATACCGGAAGAATTTTTATATCGCCGCTTATACCTACCTGGAAACTGGTAAGAGAGTTGGCATCATCAATGTCACCATCATTGGTGATACTGATATTGGCAAAATTGATACCGCCTTTTAAAACCTGGGACTGAGCAGCAAAGCCGCTGATAAAGAACGCAAAAAATGCGAGGATTTTGACTTTCATAATGTACAGTTTGATTCACCCGACTTTTACAAAAGTCTTGCCAAAAAAGCAATCTAAGTGTAATGAAGCTGAAAGTAAACGAGTTACCTGCCAACGATAGTAATAATACTAAGAGCCTCCATACATTTTAATTACTGGTTCCCGCAACGCCGCCCCTTCCTCACTGCAATGAAAATAAATAACTTCTGCGATGGCTTCCGGTGTTACCCATTTGCTGAAGTCTGCTTTAGACATGGATTTTCTGTTTTGAGGAGTATCAATGGTAGAAGGGACGACCACACTGGTT
>JBKJLR010000268.1:0-13211 GCA_046596865.1 Chitinophagaceae bacterium | reverse complement strand
GAATACAAATGGATATAAAGAGCTTTTAATTGCATTAAACGATATAACAATAAATTATCTGCGTTTAAATAATCCTGATTCAGCTTTAATCTATGCTCAGTGGGCTTATAAATTGATTCAGGAACGTAATTATAAGACTTATTTAGGTTATACATTAGGCTCTTTAGGAACTATTCAACTCGACCTTGGAAATACAGGGCTGGCATTGGAATATTACAGACTAGCTGTCAGAGATGCCATTGGCCAAAATTCTGATCCTTTACTTTATAATGCGTATAATAATTTATTGAAGTTTTATCAAAAACAAGGGAATTCCGATTCTCTTTTTCATTATGTTCAGAACAGCTATAACCTTGCACAAAAGGGCCCTGTCAGATGGATGACGGCACCCTCCGCTATATTTTATGAAATTTATAAAAAGCAAGGGATAAGCGATAGCGCATTGAAGTATCATGAAGTGTATAAATGGGCGCAGGATAGCCTGTATAGCATTCAAAAAATTCAAAGGATACAGGTCATGAGTATGGAAGAAGATCTTCGACAGAAAGAAATTCTGCTTGAAAAAGACAAAACATATGCAGAAAGAAAACATAATATACAATATGCTGCCATTGCCATCGGCATCATTACCCTACTCGTACTCTTTCTCCTGTTAAGCCATAGTGTTATTGTCAATGAACAACTGATAAAATACTTTGATGTAATTGGCTTATTGATTGTTTTTGAATTTATAAATCTTGTTTTGCATCCCTATCTCGGTAAACTCACACAGGATTCACCTGTTTTAATGTTGCTGATCATGGTTTCCATTGCCGCCATTTTAGTTCCTGCGCATCATCGGTTGGAAAAATGGCTCACAGGCAGATTGGTGGAGAAAAATAAAAGAATCCGGTTAGCCGCAGCAAAGAAAACAATTGAAGTATTGGAAAGAAAATAAATATAAAAAAATGAATCCCGTCCCGATAACTATCACGACGGGACTTTCCTATACGATAAGCATGGATTAAAACCGACGATCTCTTACATCTTCCCTTCTGTCCCTCACATCTTCTCTGCGGTCTTTCACATCTTCCCGACGGTCACGGATATCCTCGAGCCTGTCCAATATGTCACCATTGTGTTGTGCATCAGGAATATCTTCCATGCGGTGCCGTGCCAAATGAGAAAATTAGATATTAAGACCCCTAAATTTATCGTTGAGAGTGATGCAACAATTGTTGTACCGCTCATTTTTGCGTGGGTACTGGGGTGGTAAAAATTACTTTAAATCACCACTATATAAATGGCTTGGTTTATTCAGTTATTTTTCTTCAGGTTTTCCCAGGCTTTGGCAGGTTTTAATGCACTCACAAGAAAAAAGATGATGATACCTTTCATGACGATTCCACTATAGATAGGTTGCTCAGCTACAGCAACTGAAGCCACCCAAATTAAAATGAATAAAATAATACCCACGATGATAGCCGTGAAAGGTTTTGTTTTTGTCCACAGCGCCAGGCCAACAAAAATTCCAACTTCTATTGCTATGATCCCAATAGCAAGGGGTGTTGGTTCAATGCCGGATCTGATAAGGCTAATAATCTCCCCTACCAGTAGTAAAGCTGCGGTCACATATAAAGCACTTCTTGCTTTTTTGATACCGGTTTCATGTATTTGTATTTCCGAGCTTTTCACGCCATCATAATAATCAGCTATTTCATTTTCGCTTTTTGGTGCAGGTTCGTTTTGGTTATCATTCATAACAGTGAAATTTTTATTTAAGATAAGTAAGTTTTCTAAAAAAATAAAACCCCGTCCCGATTTAAACGAGGCAGAGTTTTATATAAAAGCAAAGGGATGGATTAAAACCTACGATCTCTACGGTCTTCCCGGCGATCTCTTACATCTTCTCTTCTATCCCGCACATCTTCTCTGCGGTCTTTCACATCTTCCCGACGGTCACGGATATCCTCAAGCCTGTCCAATATGCCACCATTGTGTTGTGCATCACGAATATCTTCCCTGCGGTCCCTTACATCTTCTCTTCTATCCCGCACATCCTCTCTGCGGTCTTTTACATCTTCCCGACGGTCGAAGCGATTTTCAATACGATCATAAGGCTGACGACGTTGGGCATCAGCGTTGTTTATCATGGTAAATGCAAGGAAGAAAAAGCCAGTCAAAAACAGGGGCTTTACAAATTTTTTAGTTTTCATACATATATTTTTAGGGTAAAAAGAATAATTACAATAGCATAGACCGGTCTTATTTCTATGGGTTTAATGGCATAAAAAAACCTTCTGAATTTCAGCAGAAGGTTTTAACAGCAAACTTTTTTATCAGAACCCTTTTGGTACTTCTAATTTTAGATCCCGTTTCAGCATATCATTCCGGTTAGCCATTTCCCACGCAGTATAAAAAACTAACTGAGCCCTTTTTGCCATCATTGGATAATTAATTTTATCCGGTGTATCCGTTGGCTTATGATAATCAGCGCCGAGCATTCCATCGTAGTAGAAAATAATCGGAACTCCTTTTTGTGCAAAATTGTAATGATCGCTGCGAAAATAAATCCGGTTACGGTCATTAGGGTCATTGTACTTATAATCCAGTTCCAGTTTTGTATATTTTTTGTTGGCAGCTTCACTGATGATTTTCAGGTCGCTGCTTATTTTATCATCACCCACTACATAAACGTAGTTGGTAGAATCTCCCTGTTTGCGGCTGGCATCACTTCGGCCAATCATATCAATATTTAGATCAACTGTTGTTTTCTCCAGCGGAAAAATAGGATGATTAGCATAATAACCCGAACCCCACAATCCTTTTTCTTCACCACTTACCGTCATAAATACCATCGTTCTGCGGGGACCTTTGCCTTCCTGTTTTGCTTTTACAAAAGCTTCAGCCATTTCCAACACCGCCGTAGTACCGGAACCATCATCATCAGCACCGTAATAAATCACTGTATCCCTTTTACCCAAATGATCATAATGGCTGGTTATAAAAACGTATTCATTTTTTAAGTCCGTTCCTTCCAACACACCAATCACATTGGAGGCAGAATTCATCTTCGTTGTTTTTGAATACGAAAGGTCAATTTCTGCCCGGTAGGTTTTTGGAACAGCCATACCCGACTTTAGTTTGTCAAATATATTCTTACCATCATCACCCATTATACTTTCTGCTACAGCCGGAGAAACAGTAAATGTAAAAGGTGGTTGTGATGCTTTATAACTGTTCAATGACCAATTGCTGTTTATCGTCATTCCCTTTCTGGGAAAATTATTATAAAGGATCATAACAGCAGCAGCGCCTTTACTGATAGCCGTGTTCATTTTGCCAAAAGCACTGACCGGAGATGAAAATCCGGTTTGAGTTGGTTTGTAGTCAGCAGGAGCACCATCGGCAATCAATACTAATTTACCCGCCGCTTTTATATCTTTATAGTCATCTCTTTTTTCGCCATCACTGATGCCATAGCCAGCAAATACTACTTCAGAGAAACGCATTTCAGCTATATAATTATTAGCCTGTGGCTGAAAATCTGTATTGAGGATCAGTGCAGCACCATTAATCTTCAGCACAGCACCCAGCATTGAATCTTTATATAATGGATATGTCTGCCGGTAGCTTCCGTTATTTCCAGGAATTAAGCCTAACGATTTGAAATGCTGTTCAATGTAATTAGCAGCTTTTTCTAATCCGGGTGAAGGGGTATCCCTGCCTTCCATTTCTTTACTGGCAATTATATATAAATGCTTTCTCAAGTCTTCAGCGGTAATGGTACTTGCCGCTTTTACAGCACCCTTATCTTTTTTTTGTGCGGGTGAAAAAAGCGGCAAAGAAAGAAGGAGACAAACAATAAATTTTCTTGTCATATTTTTTGAGTTATGATGGACCAGGATAAAAATAATCCCTTCCGGAAATCAGAAGGGAAAAAAGGGATGACTGGTAAAATGATCAGGCACAGGCTATTTTTTCTACCCGGCGAGTATGGCGGCCTCCTTCAAATTCAGTGGCCATAAAAATATTCACCATTTTTTCAGCATCACCTTCTCTTACAAATCTTGCAGGTATACAAATAATATTTGCATTATTATGTTGTCGTACCAGGCTGGCTATTTCTTCTCCCCAGCAGATGGCAGCCCGGATGCCCTTGTGTTTATTAGCCGTGATGGCCACACCATTGGCGCTGCCACATAATAAGATACCAAAAGCAGCTTCTTCATTTTCTACTGCTGATGCAACGGGATGGGCAAAGTCGGGATAATCAACGGAGTCTTTACTATGTGTACCGAAATCTGTAAAAGGAAATCCTTTTCCTTCCAGGAATGAAATCAGTTCTTCTTTATAATCATATCCTGCATGGTCGCTGCCAAGGGCGATGGGCTTGCTAAGGTCAAAGGGGAAGTGCATAAAAGTTCAGAGTTTAGAGTTTGGTGTCATTAGTTGAACACAGTATAAAGGTACGAACTCTAAACCTTGAACTCAGAACTCAGAACTTTCTTTAGCTCCACTCTTTTATTTCTTTTTCCTGCCTTTTGTTGATACGGGATGCAATAATGATACTGGCTTCAAACAACAGGTACAGCGGAATAGTGACAATGGTCAGGCTGAATGGATCTGTAGAAGGGGTAATAATAGCAGCAGCAATTATTATGATTATAAAAGCATGGCGGCGGTATTTTCTTAAGAATTTTGCGGTAATAAAGCCGACTCTTGCCAGCACCATTACCAGTAAAGGCATTTGAAATAATACACCTACACCAACCGTGGTATAAATCAGGTTTTCGATATAGTCAGAAAAATTGGGAAGGTTTACAATTTTATCACTCAGCGTATAAGAGAAATAAAAGTTGACCATAAAGGGGGTAAGTATGTAATAACCAAATAATACCCCCGTAAAAAAAAGCAGCGACACCCAGAATATGACTCCACTGGTTTTTTTCACTTCTTTTTGTGAAAGGGCTGGTTTTACAAACTTCCAAAATTCCCAGAAAACATAAGGGAAAGCAATAATAAACCCACCGATAAATGCGATTGTAAAAGTGGAGACGAACTGGCCAGTCATAGTGTTACTCTGAAATTTTGCATCTACACCAGCCAGGCAAACCATATTGCCGAGTCCCAGGTAATGGCTGAGGTCACACAACCATTTATAGGTAATAAAACTATTATCTGCAGGAGCAAACAAAACTTTGTCAACAACATCTCTTGAATAAATAAAAACTACTACGGCACCAATCAGAATGGCAATAACCGAACGGATGACATGCCAGCGCAGGTCTTCGAGGTGATCGATAAAAGACATTTCTGCCGTTGAGTCTTTGTTCCGTTTACTAAAAAAATCAAGTAATGCCATCCGGGTGTTTTAAGAGAAGAGCAAAGATAAGGGGTAGCTCTTAGCCAGCAGTTATTGGGTTACAGCTCTTATTTTAGTTTTTTCATCTTCACCATTTCTATCCTTGTATCACTTACATTCAGTATGTCAAATTCAAAATCATTAATAATGATGCGTTCCTTTTGGCGTGGAATAGTCTCGTGGTAATTAATAATGAAGCCGGACAGGGTTTCTGATTCATCTTCCCCAAAATCAAACCCATATTTTTCTTCCAGGTAATCTATTTCCAGCCGCCCGGAAAACATGTATTCATTTTCTGCTAATTGTTTTTCCACGAACTCCTGGATGTCGTATTCATCCTGTATTTCACCAAATAACTCTTCCAGTACGTCTTCCATGGTAATAATGCCGGCCGTGCCTCCAAACTCATCTACTACCCAGGCAATGCTTTTTCTTTCTTTTGAAAATTTAGTGATAAGATCCGCAGCACTCATGCTTTCAGGTACCGCAGGAATGGGGAGTAATACCGATTGAAGAGTAAGTGGTTTTTTAAAAAGGTCGAGCTGGTGTATATAACCGGTGATATTGTCAATATTTTTTTCAAAAACTACTAATTTACTGAGATGGGTCTCTATAAATTTTTTCTTTACCTCCTCCATCGTCGAGCGGCTGTCAATGCAGATAATTTCTTTTCTTGGAACCAAACACTGCCTGATTTTTACTTTGGGTAATTCCTGTGCATTCTCCATCAGCTGCGTGTTACGTTCCTGCCGTTCATCAGCAGCAGTTTGCTGAAAAAGATGTTTCAGGTCGCTACGGTTGATGGGTTCTTTTTTTTTATCCAGCCGTATATTAAACACATATTTTAGTATCCATTCTGACATATCAATAAGAACGGCACCAATGGGATAAAACATCTGGTAAAAAAAATCAGTAACATGGGCAAACTTTGTCAGGTAGGTATTGCTTTTGGCCCGGAAAAAGGCACGGGGAATGAATTCTGCAAAAACCAGCACTACAAAAGTGGCCAATACGATTTCCACCACTAAATGAACCGTTGCAGAACCTACATTCAGATACCTCCAGACCGGTGCCATCACGGTGCTTATCTGTAAACCAAGAAATACTAAGAAAATATTAAAGCCAATCAAAGTAGCTCCCAAAAAACGGGCAGGCGATTCTACAAACTTTGAAAGGATCTGTAAAGAAGACCCACCCTGATTTTTTTTTATTTCAATGCTCAACCGGTTGGCACTGTAAAAAGCCATTTCAATTCCCGCAAAAAAACCCATCAGCAACAGGGTGATTAAAAAGAACACTATCGAATTGAAATGAATCATGTAGCAAAGATAACTACCAAATCCACTAAAGTAGATGCAGCAAAATTCACTTTACAGAAGTATATTTCGATAAAAGGATTTGTAAGGCTCTTTAGGGGTTTGGAGAGCTTTTTAAGAATACACTCACCGCATTTCCTGCCTCGGCACAGGCTCTTTCTAATTTATCATTGAGTATAATGTGGTCAAACTGTTGCTTAAAAGAAAGTTCGTAAGAAGCTTTGTTGAGCCTTCCTTGTAATGATTCCGGTGTTTCGGTACCCCTTGCCTTTAACCGCCTTTCCAGTTCTTCCATAGAGGGCGGTTCAATAAACAATGACAACGAATTATGCGGATACTGTTGTTGTATATTGATGCCGCCTTTTACATCTACATCCAGCAAAGGTGTTTTATTCTCCGCCCAGATCCTTTGCAGTTCACTTTTCAGCGTACCGTAATATTTTCCTTCGTACACCATTTCCCATTCTACAAACTCCTGTTGGTCTATTTTGTTTTTAAATTCTTGTACCGAAATAAAATAATAGTCCACTTTGTCCCTTTCAGTATTGCGGGCCATCCGGGTGGCTGCTGAAACGGAAAAAGCCAGTTGATCGGGAAAAGCTTTCAGCAAATGCCTGGTTACAGAAGTTTTACCAGCACCAGAAGGAGCAGCGATGATGATGAGTTTATTTTGCAAAACAGCCATGTGCAAAGAAAAGGAAAGAAACCAAAAAGGCGCAGATCGTTTCAAACAATACTGCGTCTTTTTAAAATAGCAATCATTTACTTTACCCGCTGTGTCTTTTATTTTACAGCTAACAGATCAACAAATTCTATTACCGGGTCTTTCGATAAAAGTTCTGCAGCATTGGCCATCAAAGCTTTGGCAATTTCCCCCTGTAAATGGGCAGTTCTACCATCTTCTGTTTCAAACGTATCAAAGATGCCGAAAGTAGATGGGCCAATCTGTAAGCCATACCATCTTAGGGTGTCAGCTTCAGCTTGCGCCAGTGGTAAGGCAGATTTTAAAAAAGCTGCTACTTCCTGTTCTTTGCCGGGTTTAGCTTCCACCCTTGCCAGTAATGCAAATTTTTCCATTGGTTTATTTTTTTAATTAGTAAATAAATTAACGCTGATAAACATACCTGTCAATGCAGTAGCATTGTACCAAATCTATCAGTTTTCAAGACATATACGGGAAAAAAGTAATGATGGATATTCTCCGGGCAGACAAGGACTTTCTTTAATGAATGCTGCGTTTAATCAATTCTTTTACCCGGCCAACCCATTCGTCTTTTAAAATGCTTAAAATGATACTGTCCCTTCTGCCGCCCTGTGCGGTGGGCATGTGGTTGCGTAAGATACCTTCTTCTACACAACCAATAGCTTTCATGGAGGCAATACTTTTTGCATTGTTGGCATCGGCACGGAACTCCAATCGTTCCATTCCCCATTCCTCAAATACATAGGTCAGTAATAATAATTTACAGTGCCTGTTTAATCCTGTCCGCTGAAATTCTTTTCCATACCAGGTGTAGCCGAGTTGTGTGGTTAACCAGGGTTGTTGTATATCATAAAACCTTGTACTGCCCGCATACTTATTTTCTTTTTTATCAAAAACGATAAAGGCGTATTCTTTTTCCTCGTTCCTGTTCTTTACTGCATTAGCAATATAATTCCGGAGATTATCTTCTCCTGCTGCAGTTACGAGGCCATACTTCCATATCTCCGGTTCTTGTAATGAAAAAGGTAACAGGTTTTCAAAATCACTTTCGTGTATAGGACGAAGCAGAATTCTTTCGTTTTCAAGGGTGGGTTGTTGATGAAAAATATTCTTTGTCATGTTATCCTTCAATTCTTTTTATATCCGCCCCTAATTTTTTCAACCTTCCGTCAATATCCTGGTAGCCACGGTCTATTTGTTCAATATTTTGAATTATACTTTTTCCCTCTGCACTAAGCGCAGCAATCAATAACGCCACGCCGGCACGGATGTCGGGACTGCTCATAGTAATACCTCTTAACATTTGTTCTCTTTCCAGGCCAATCACTACGGCCCGGTGCGGATCGCAAAGAACTATTCTTGCTCCCATATCAATCAGCTTATCTACAAAGAACAAACGGCTTTCAAACATTTTCTGATGAATTAATACAGACCCTTTGGCTTGTATGGCTGTTACCAAAATTATACTTAATAAATCTGGTGTAAAACCCGGCCAGGGATGGTCATAAATAGTCATGACTGAACCATCTAAAAAAGTTTGGATCTCATAACTCTCCTGTTCGGGAATATGAATATCATCACCATTAAAATTCATTTTAATCCCGAGCTGCTGAAACTTTTCAGGAATGATACCCAGGTGCTCAATTCCTGCACCTTTAATAGTAATATCACTTTGCGTCATTGCAGCAAGACCGATAAAAGAACCCACTTCGATCATATCGGGCAGTATCCGGTGTTCGGTCCCGCCGAGATAATCAACTCCTTTAATCGTCAGCATATTGCTACCGGTACCGGTGATCTTTGCTCCCATCTTATTCAGCATTTTGCATAGTTGCTGAATGTAAGGTTCACAGGCTGCATTATAAATTGTGGTGGTTCCTTTTGCCATAGAAGCTGCCATTACAAGATTGGCCGTGCCTGTAACAGAAGGCTCGTCTAATAATAAATCCGCTCCCTTCAGATCTGGTGATTCCAAATGAAAGAAACCATCTTGATGATAAGTAAAGGAAGTACCGAGTTTTTCAAATCCGATGATATGGGTGTCTAATCGTCGCCTCCCTATTTTATCGCCACCGGGTTTTGGTATAAAAGCTTTTTTAAATCTTGCCAGCAATGGCCCGGCAAGCATGACAGAACCTCTTAGCTTTCCACTTTTCCTTTTATAGTCTTCACTGTGCAGGTAATCAATGTTTACATTATCCGCCTGGAAAGTGCAGGTGTCACGATTCAATCTTTCAACTTTCACATTCAATTCACCAAGCAGTTCTATCAGCAGGTTTACATCTATAATGTCCGGAATATTTGTGATGATAACTTTTTCAGGCGTCAGCAATACAGCACTGATAATTTGCAGTGCTTCATTCTTGGCTCCCTGCGGAATAATCTCTCCCTGTAATTTTTTGCTACCTCTTACTTCAAAGGAATGCATAGTGAGTTGGTTGAAAATTTGGGTATAAAAATATACTAGTAAAGAAATTATAAAAAATATAAAAGATTTGGAGCTACCTGGTAATTTCTTTATAGTTTCTCACAAATAGAAAAGTTGACCTTTTTGGGAGGTCAACTTTATAAGTTTTATATACTTTTCCCTGCTGTTTATCAGTATCTCTTCTTCGGATAACCACCGCTGCCGCCACGGTTGTCCCGGCCATCATTTCTACGGCCACCACCACTACCGCCCCGTTGCTGATACTTGCCGCCGCCAGGGCGTTTGCCATAGCCGCCACCCCGATTTTCACGACCTTCCTGCTGCGGCCTGAATGCTTTTACATAAGGGGTATTGGTAAATGTAAGCTGGCCATTAGTAATACCGCTTAGTTCGCTTTGTATCGCATCATCATGCACAATTTCTTTATGCCAGTTGTTATAGGCGAGTTTCATGTAATAAGCAATCGCATTGGCAAAGCCTAATCGTTTTTCAGGATTTTCTTCCTGTAACGCTTTATCAATGATTACTTCCAGGTTCTTGCCAAGGTGTAATAATTTAGGCTGCCGTTTGGGATAAGGCAATGCTTCGGGTTTTGCCTTCAATGTTTCCCTGGTAGGTATGGGATAAGGAGATTTCACATCCAGTGTAAAATCAGAGATAAGAAATAAATGGTCCCAGAGTTTATGCCGGAAATCTTCTACATTTTTTAAATGCGGGTTTAAAAAGCCCATCAGTTCAATAACGGCCTGCGCATTTCGTTGACGCCGTTCGGGATCTTCAATGGTCATAATATGCTCCACCATTTTCTGCACATGGCGACCATATTCTCTCATCGTTAAATGGTTCCTTGTGGTATTATACTCCATATTATCTACATCCATAAGGACAAATGTAGAGAAAGAAATTTGAAGTAGGAAGCCGGGGATTAAGACACAAGTATCTAAGTGGTAATCGTATGCTTTAAGTAATATACAAACAATAAGAAATCCTTGAAAAACAGGGGCTGTGCGGTGGAAAGTCTCCCTGCGGGGGATTTAGGGGGCCGTATAAAAAGAAAGGGGCCCCGAACCTGGGCCCCTTTTACAAGCCACCATCCTCTTCCACCAAGAGGTCGTTTAAAGAAAAGTTGAATAATACGCTGCAAATGTCTCATTACCTCATAATCACTAACCAATTCATTCTCCCGGCAACGTGGCTCACTATCACATATTAAATTAATCAGACTCCTCTATTGCTTTATTCACCACTGAGTGTGGCTTTGTAGTATGAAGGAGAGCAAAATATTTTCCGGCTGAAATATTATCAAATTTGATACCAACTCTGTTTTTGTTATTATGATTGTTAGTATCAAATTTAAAAAATGTTGAGCCCTTGCATGTTATTGGTGCAATAGGATTGTCATTTTTATTTGTATGTAGTGAACAAGCCTGCGTAACAGCAGCAGCCAGGGTGATCAGCGAATCGGGGTAAGAGTATTTCATAGGTCACAGTTTTGGTAATCCATTAATCCCAAAGTATAAAAGTAGAGGAGATGCGGATACCAGTCAAGTGTACAACTGCTCGTTTTTGAAACCGGTATTTAACGAATATCCACAGCAATTGTTCCTGTGTTTTTATGAAATGAAATATTGGTAAAAAAACAGCGTAAAAGAAATTCTACATTCTTTTTTCAATCCCCAAACGAGATGTTTTACTTCGTACAAACACAACCAATACCTTTACCGTCATAAATGGTTATTGTAGTTAATACGAGATTTTTACTGTCCGGCTACCTGGAAGGGTATGGAAATTTCATTTATGAGACATTCAAACGCATTACAGAGAACCATCCTGAAGACCAGTTTATCTTCATTTTTGACCGACCGTACAATGAACGTTTTGTTTTGGGTAAGAACGTAAAAAATGTTGTTGCAGGCCCTGCTGCAAGACATCCTCTGCTGTGGAAATGGTGGTATGATATAAAAGTGCCGGCTGTCCTGCGAAAATATAAGGCTGATGTGTTTGTTTCCTGTGATGGGTTTTGTTCACTTCGTACAAAAGTACCGCAATGCCTGGTGGTGCATGATCTGGCTTTTTTACATTATCCTTCTTTTATCAGTAAAACGCATCTACTTTTTTATAAAAGATATACCCCGAAATTTTTGCGCAAAGCAGCATCCGTCGCTACTGTTTCTGAATTTTCCAAACAGGATATCGTTGCACAATACAAAACAGAGCCAGCTAAAATTGATGTAGTATATAATGGAGTAAAAGAAATCTTTCAACGGGTAAGCGATGAAGAAAAAGCGGCAACAAAAAACAATTACACTGACGGCAAAGAATATTTTGTGTACGCCGGAGCCTTTCATCCCCGGAAGAATTTAATGAACCTGCTAAAAGCCTTTTCTGTTTTCAAAAAAAGGCAGCAGACAAATATGAAACTAGTATTGATCGGAAGGCTGGCATGGAAATACGAATCGTTTAAACAAAGTTTGAAATCATACAAATATCGAAACGATGTGGTAATGACAGGGTATGTACAAGAAACAGAATTAGTTCCACTGATAGGGTCGGCCTATGGATTGATTTATCCTTCTTTATTCGAAGGATTTGGGGTGCCGGTATTGGAAGCTATGCGATGTGATGTACCCGTTATTACCTCAGTCAATTCTTCCATGCAGGAAATTGCACTTGATGGTGCTTTCTATGCTGATGCAAATAATTATACGGGTATTGCTGATAAAATGATGCTGCTTTACAAGGATGAAAATCTTCGGAAAGAGTTGATTGAAAAGGGCAGACGGGTAGCCAGGCAATATGACTGGGATAAAACGGCAGACCTTCTATGGCAAAGCATTATAAAGGCTGGTAGGAAATAAGTGTCCTTGTGTTGTTATCTTTGCGTCCTTTAATTTGATATATGACAAAATCAACAATTACCATCGATGTAATGACCGATGAAAACAGGGTTCCGGCTTCTATTGCCTGGAGTGCTACAGATACCACGGCAGAAAATGCCCAGCAGGCAAAAGCCATGATGATTTCTTTCTGGGATGGTGCAGAGAAAGCCGCATTGCGCATTGACCTATGGACAAAAGATATGATGGTAGATGAAATGGCTGATTTCTTTTATCAAACCATGATGACAATGGCTGATACGTATGGCCGTGCTACCAAATACACCGGGCAGGTAGAAGAGATGAAAAAATTTGCGCATGATTTTTATGATCAGTTCAAAGCAAAACAGTTGAAAGAAAATAAAGCCGATTGAGTTCGGAGTTATTAGTCTGGAGTCGGGAGTGTTCCAGTTCGAAGAGTTCTTTGTGCTTTTGTGAATTAACTACAAACCATAAACTATAAACTTTTTACCATGTCTCTCGAACAAAAAATAATGGCTGACCTGAAAATAGCAATGCTGGCAAAAGATGAAGCAGGCTTAAG
>JBKJLR010000354.1:0-7843 GCA_046596865.1 Chitinophagaceae bacterium | reverse complement strand
ATGACCGGAAAAAATATTTAAAGAAAAGAGCATTTGAAATTGTGGCAGATCAAACCGGTAAAATATTTAATCCTGATGTGTTTACAATTGTATGGGCCAGGCGATTTGCAGGATATAAAAGGGCAGGATTAATTACAACTGCTGAAGAACGTTTCAGAAAATTACTTAGCAGTTGTAATTAATCCTGCCCTTTTATATCCTGCAAATCGCCGGGCCCATACAATTGTAAACACATCAGGATTGAATATTTTACCGGTTTGATCTGCCACAATTTCAAATGCTCTTTTCTTTAAATATTTTTTCCGGTCATCAATACCATAATCATCTCCGGCTTCCTTAAAACGGTACAGTTGCTTATCGGCCCAGTACTGCCAGTTCTGTGCATTGGTAATCGAAATAATCGGGCAAATATTATCATATTTTTGCCACATAGCTCTTGATACATGACCATGTAATTGGGATACCCCGTTGGCTATATGTGCAAACCGTAAGGCAGCGAGGGAGTGATTAAACTGGTCACTGTCATTACCATATAATTTTTTTACTTCATCAACAGTCAGGCCGCAGAAATAACTCATCTTATGACAGAGATAAATATCATGTTTCTCATTACCGGCTTCTTCGGGTGTATGGGTGGTAAATACTAATCTCCTCTTTACCTCATCTATGTTATTGTTGAATTTATTGTAGAGATAAAAAGCAGCAGACAATCCATGAGCTTCATTCAAATGATAAAGCTCCGGATTAAACCCAAGTATATCCACCAGTTTAGCACCGCCCACTCCCAGTAAAATAAATTGAGCCACTTTGGTAGCCACATTCGCATCATACAAACGATGAGTGATAGTTTGCGAGACATAATCATTCTCCGGCAGATCCGTTGATAATAAAAACAGCGGCGCTGTTTTAAATGTTTCCGGATTCAGGTAAAGCACTTTTACCCAAACATGATGCTCATGTATGTTTATCTGGAATTTGATACCCGTATCTTCCAGGAAATGAAATTGCTTTTCATTCCAGGCCACATCGAGGGTCTGATCCTGGTGGCGTTCCTGGTCGTAATAACCATATTTCCATAGAATGCCGATGCCAACAAGGTTTTGTTTTAATTCATAAGCACTACGCAAATGAGAACCGGCAAGGAAACCAAGACCCCCACTGTAAATTTTGAGCGGCTGGTGAGTAGCAAACTCCATAGAGAAATAAGCGACCTTCTTAGCATAACGTTCATCTACAGGGTATGGAACTGAAAAGGGAGTAAAATTCATAATGTGTTCTTTTTACACGAAGGCGCAAGATAATGGTTAATCGGGAAATGACCGAAGGGATTGAATAAGATGTGCATTTTTTTTCGCAATTCAAATGAAAATTCGAGTGTCCCATTAGCTGGGAAAAGGAATAAGATAAATTTATTTCTTCCCCGCTGTTTTTGTATTACTAACTGATTTTACCTTTTTTTTCCTGGCAAAACTTCCATCAAATGCGCAATTCATTCCACGGTGGAAGCCACAACCTTCCGCCTCTTTCAATGTAACAGAATTGGAGCCAAAAATAAATTGTAACACACAGGGGTCACCATCTACCCGGTACTCAGCCGTTGTTGGTGATTTAAGCATGGCCTCACCTTTCAGCTCACCGGTACATTCGCCATTATTTTTTTCAAAATGAATGAAGAAACTAATGCGATCATTTTTACGACCATCCCTTACAGCAACTAAATTCATTTTTCCATTAGCATAATCAGCAGACAATTTATTTTTTCCCGGCAATGTATCAATCGGTTTAATCAGCTCTGTCACTTTATCATTAAGGGCATCCGTCATAATGAGCATAAAACTTTTTGAGTCTCCATTCAGAACATACACATCCCTTCCTTCACTGATGCTACCATCCGTATTTCTCAGCACCACTGTTTTAGTGATTGTATATTTTCTATCCATCATTAGGGATTGTACAGTGGCTCTATTATTATCAGGCCGCAGTGCTGCAAGAGCCGCCGTAAATTGTTTTTTATTGTCAAACCCTAGTATAAACACAGCCTTCTTATCATTGGTAACCGTCTTTACAAAAAGATAAGTTTCTCCTTTTGGTACTTCCGCCTTTCCTAAAGCATAAATTTTTGGCTGCACTTTTCCATACACTTTACTTAATACCGAATCCGGAACAAACTGCGTAAATATTTTATAACTGATAAGCAGCGAGTCTTTTTCTTTTTTCTGTAAAATAGTATCAGAAAGCTGGTAAGGAAGTTTTACGGGATTAAAGAAATCAATGAAATCTGAGACTTCCACCGGTTCGTCACCTGAAAGAGAGTGTTTTTTTTTGTTTTTACAGCCTGTAAGAATAAAGATGGCAAGAAAAAAAACGAAAAATCTGCGTAAAATAAACATAGTAGATGATTGGAGAACCGAAAATAAGCGATTCCCCGCTTTTGGTCAATAGTTAATTTTGTAGTGTAAATAAAATATTTTAGGTTTGTCTAAAATTATTTTTAGCCATGTTGAATTACTCAACCAGCGAAGAAAATTATATTAAAGCCATCTTCCACCTGCAGCAGGGTGACGGCACCGTGACTACCAACGAGGTGGCCCATGAACTGAACACTAAGGCGGCTTCGGTTACAGATATGATGAAAAAGCTGAAAACTAAAAAGCTGCTGCATTACCAACCCTACCAGGGCTTCAAATTAAATATGGATGGTACTAAAGTGGCATTAACAATTATCCGCCGGCACAGGTTGTGGGAGTATTTCCTGGCAGAAAAATTAAAATTTACCTGGGATGAAGTGCATGAAGTAGCGGAAGAACTGGAGCATGTCAGTAATAAAAAATTGATTGACAGGTTAGATGAATTTCTTGGGTTTCCAAGAGTGGACCCGCATGGCGATCCCATACCGGATGCCAATGGAAAAATAGAAGCCAGTAAAAAAATTTGCTTGACGGCATTACCTTTAAATATTCCTTCTGGTGTCAGCAGTGTGAGTGATCAATCAGGTAAAATATTGGAACTGCTGAAACATAAAAAAATCACCATCGGTACCAAACTGGAAGTAAAAAAGAGATTTGATTTTGACAACTCCATGGAAGTACGCATAGGTCGCCAGGCACCTTTTACTATTAGCCAGCAATTAGCAGAAAACATTTTTGTCACCATACCTCTCGCATCTTTCTCCTCTTCGGCGTTGCCAATGATGGGAAAAAAGAAAAGTAATAAATAGTTTTAATTCATGGCCCGTAAAGAGCATAATTACGCCTCCTTAAGTGAAGTACACCAAAGTGTGGACACCACCAGCCTGAAAAGAACCGGGTGGAGAAGGATACTGGCATTTTTTGGACCGGCATATTTAGTCAGTGTTGGTTATATGGACCCGGGTAACTGGGCCACCGACCTTGCCGGGGGCAGCCAGTTTGGATACAAACTTATCTGGGTATTATTAATGAGTAACCTGATGGCATTGCTACTGCAAAGTTTATCAGCCAGGCTGGGAATTGTAAGAGGAAGGGACCTGGCGCAAGCCAACAGGGAAACTTATCCAAAGTACATTAACTACGCATTGTATGGTTTAGCAGAAATAGCCATTGCTGCCACCGACCTTGCTGAAATTCTCGGTATGGCCATCGGTATTCAATTATTAACCGGGCTTCCGCTTATCTGGGGTGTCAGTATTACTGTATTGGATACGTTTTTATTTTTATTGCTTCAGCGGTTGGGTATGCGAAAGATGGAAGCTTTTATTATTGCTTTGGTCGCCATTATTGGTTTATCATTCCTGATTGAAATTATTTTAGCCAAACCCGATTTCGGGCAAGTAGTAAAAGGTTTTGTACCCAGTATTCCCAATAATACTGCCTTATACATTGCCATTGGTATTATAGGTGCTACGGTGATGCCACATAATTTGTACCTGCATTCTGCATTGGTACAAACCAGGAAAATAAAACGGGACCATGCCGGAATAAAGAAAGCATTGAAACTGAATTTTATTGATAGTGCCATTGCTCTCAATCTTGCATTTTTTGTAAATGCTGCCATACTGATTCTAGCTGCTACCGTTTTTTTTAATACAGGAAGAACAGATGTAGCAGAAATAAAACAGGCACATGAATTATTAGCTCCTATGCTTGGTTCAAACCTGGCACCTATCCTCTTTGCGGTTGCGTTAATTGCTTCCGGGCAGAGCTCTACTATTACCGGTACACTCGCCGGCCAGATAGTAATGGAAGGGTATCTGAAACTTCGCATTGCCCCGTGGATCCGCCGCCTGATGACCAGGTTGATTGCCATTATACCTGCAGTAATAGTGATCCTGATTAACGGAGAAAATAACATTGACAGCCTGCTGATACTAAGCCAGGTGATACTGAGTCTTCAACTGGGTTTTGCTATCATTCCTTTAATTCATTTTACCAGCGATAAAAAAACAATGGGCAAGTTTGTTATCAAACCCTTTGTCATTTTCCTCGCAGCATTGATTGCGGCCGTTCTTGTTTACCTGAACATCAGCATGGTAGTGGGACAATCTGCTTCCTTCTTTGCTACATCCGGCAGCATCGTCTGGAAAGCAGTGATCATACTGGCAGGGGTATTTTATCTCACCTTGTTACTGGTTACTATTTTTTATCCGTTGATGCGCAAAAAAACTCTTGACACCCCGGCACAAGTACATCCTGAGGCGGTACAGTTACAGCCAATGGAAGTACCCGTTTACGAAAAAATTGCGGTGGCATTAGATTTCAGTAAAAACGACCTGAAGCTTATCACCCATGCTCTTGGCCAGGGAAATAAAAACACTTCTTATGTGCTGATACATGTGGTAGAAAGTGCCGCCAGCCGGTTAATGGAAAAGGAAACGGATGATTTGGAAACAAGAAAAGATCAGGAACGACTGGATGCGTATGTACAGCAACTACAAGAAAAAGATATAATAGCCATTGGTTTATTAGGTTTTAATGACCGGGCCAAAGAAATTGTACGAATTGTAAAAGACAATAATGCAGACATGCTGGTAATTGGCGCACATGGACACAGTGGAATTAAAGATCTGTTATACGGAGAAACCATCGGATCGGTAAGACATGAATTGAAAATTCCGGTATTGGTAGTGAATGTTTAACAGGGAAGTTGATGGCTGATAATTCATAGCTCTTAAAATAAAAAACTTCCTTTTATTTCGGTAAAGTTTAAATGAATTATCAATCTAAGGAAAGCTGCTATAAAGCATAAAATTATGCGCTATGAACATTCTTTGTATGTCCTTTCAGCAAATGTTTAAACCGGCTAAAGGTTTCCGGTTTGATACTAAGATAAGAAGCTAAAAATTTCTGCGGCACCCGTTGCATCAGTTCAGGATTGCGGGTAACAAAATTCAGGAACCGTTCCCTCGGTGTCATTTTTACTAATTGCATTTGCCAGCGGTCTTTCAGCACCATAGCATACGTTATCAGTAACCGGGCAAGATGCTCCATCCGGTGAGAAGAGGCATAAATCTTTTCCAAATCATCATGAGTGATAGAAACAACCGTGGTAGGTTCGATTGTTTCTATAAAATATTCTGAAGGAAGCCTGCTATGAAAAGATTCCTGGCTTACCAGTAAATGCCCTTCGAAAGATATTTGTGTATTTATTTCCTGCGAGCCTTTTTTGTAATATTTACGGGCAAGGCCTTTTATAATAAAGTTGAAATTATTTTCTACCTCACCAGCTTTGGTCAACAATTCCTTCTTACCAAATTTTCTAACTTTAATAACCGGCACCAACTGCTGCTCAAATTCAGCATCTGTCAGCTTAACAAATTTGCTCAGATAATCCCGGAAAAGTTTGGTGGCATCCATCGGTATAAAAGGTACGCCAAATAATTGATTCAAATCAATTCCCATAGGGCTTTTTTTATTTCTAAGTAACCAAATGCCTGAAAACGTAACCACTAACAGCTTCGGCATATTCCCTTAGTTTTGCACCCCTGCCTGCCTGGAGTGAGAGCTCTTACAAAGTGGCGGCAAAAAGTAACACCAAAAACAGCAGTAGTATGGCACAAAAGATTGATGTAGCAAACCCCGTGGTAGAATTGGATGGCGACGAAATGACCCGCATTATCTGGAAGTTTATCAAAGAAAAACTCATTCTACCCTACCTCAATGTTGACATTAAATATTACGACCTCGGTGTAGAATACCGTGACCAAACCAACGACCAGGTAACTATTGATTCGGCCAATGCCATTAAAAAATATGGTGTGGGGATCAAATGTGCCACCATCACCCCCGATGAACAAAGGGTTATAGAATTTAACCTGAAACAAATGTGGAAGAGTCCAAATGGCACTATCCGTAATATTCTGGATGGCACCGTTTTCCGTGAGCCGATCGTTATTAGCAATGTACCCAGGTTAGTAACTAACTGGACAGCACCCATCATCGTGGGCCGTCATGCTTTTGGCGACCAGTACCGTGCCACAGACACCGTAATAAAAGGAAAAGGAAAACTCACTATGACCTTTACTCCTGAAGGTGGTGGCGAATCACAAACCTTTGAAGTTTTTAATTTTAAAGGGGATGGTGTAGCCATGGCAATGTATAACACCGATGAAAGCATTATGGGATTTGCAAGAAGTTGTTTTAATATGGCACTTAGCAAAAAATGGCCGTTATACCTTTCTACCAAAAATACCATCCTGAAAAAATATGATGGTCGTTTTAAAGACATTTTTGAAAATATCTTTAAAACGGAATTTAAAGCAAAGTATGAAGCAGCCGGCATTACGTACGAACATCGGCTGATTGATGACATGGTGGCCAGTGCGTTAAAATGGAATGGCAATTTTGTATGGGCTTGTAAAAACTATGATGGTGATGTGCAGAGTGATACGGTAGCCCAGGGTTTTGGTTCTCTTGGTTTGATGACCTCTGTATTAATAACACCTGATGGAAAAACAATGGAAGCCGAAGCAGCACATGGCACTGTAACCAGACATTACCGGGACCACCAGGCGGGGAAACCAACCAGCCCCAATCCAATTGCCAGCATTTTTGCCTGGACAAGAGGTTTAGCTTTCCGCGGAAAATTAGACAGCAACCAACCCTTAATTGATTTCTGCCTTGCCCTGGAAGCAGTGTGCATAGAAACCGTGGAAGAAGGTAAGATGACAAAAGACCTTGCTGTTTGTATTCATGGCAACAAAGTGAAACATGGGGAACATTATTTATATACAGAGGAATTTTTGGAGGCCATTGATGAAAATTTAAAAAAGAAATTAGGATGATGGTTGCCGCACTGAGTTGAACGAGGAGTAAATAGCTTGTCACCACAATTTAGCCAGCCTCATCAGGAATGAAAAGACTCCACCAATTCAATCATCTCTTTTATTTGTAATGGAGAAAACCATTTAACCTCCTTATCTTTTTTGAACCAGGTCATCTGCCGTTTTGCATATTTCCGGGTAGCAATTTTTATTTGCCCGATCGCTTTTTCTAAAGAAGTACTTCCATCGAGATAAGCAAACAACTCTGCATACCCCACCGTTTGCAGCGCATTTAAGTTTCTAAATGGAATCAAACTCTTTACTTCCTCCAGCAAACCAGCTTCCACCATTCTATCAATCCTTGCATCTATGTGTTGGCGCAATTCATCTTTTGATAATTCTAATCCAATCTTGATGATAGTAAAATCTCTTTTGGCTTTCTCTCCTTTGCGGAAAGAAAGAATAGATTGCCCGGTGCTTTCCACCACTTCCAGTGCCCGCATCATCCGTTGCGGATTTTGCATTTCACCTGTCCCGCTGAACAAAGGGTCTTTTTCGTGTAACTCCTGTTTCAGCCAGGCTATACCGTTAGCTGAATACGATTGC
>JBKJLR010000221.1:0-4475 GCA_046596865.1 Chitinophagaceae bacterium | reverse complement strand
ATGAAGGAGAGGACGAGGAAAATAAACCCCCTGTCCCCCTAAAGGGGAGACTTAGGTCAACGAGTCATTACTATATTAATCCATTGCTGACTCATTAACCTAAGTCTCCCCTTTAGGGGGACAGGGGGTTTGTATTTATTTTCTTTGTCCTTTCCTTCATCAACGCAATCGCTTCTTCCCTTGATTGAAACATAGTGCCATTAATGTTAACCAGATTGTCAGCCAGCTTATCATAACGCTTAGTCAGCAGCCAGGTAAAAATGTGCAGGTAATGAATGCCATCAAAAACGATGGCTTTGTTTTTAGCAAACTCGTCTTTTCTTTTTATAAATTCTTCGGGCATTTCAGTATAGTGCATACCGGGCCGTAAATGATGAATAATATGATACCCATCATTCCAGCACTTTTTATTATAAACTGTATTAATGCAGTTAATGGAACTGGTATACAGATTTTCCGGATCTGTACTGTCAATAAATGAATGCTGGGCCCAGTTGCCAAGCATCATCACTAACCTGGCAAATAATAAAGGAATAATAAAAACCACCATCGTGGCTTTAATATTTACAAAACACATTGCAACGCAAAAAGACAGGTAAATGTATTCACCGGCTGTGAGGCGCTGGTATAATCTTTTTCTTTTCCGGTTAAATAAATACCGGATTGTGTTGATAACACCCACGGAAATAAATTTAAAAAAATAGGCAAGAAAACCTCTCAGGCTATCCCGCTGGTAGCCCATGGTACTGCTGGTGTCATCCGGCATATTATTTTCTATATGATGCATTCCCATGTGATGGCTAAAATAACCTTCTGGTGCATGACCAAACAACGGACATATTACCCAGGTAATATAAGCCAGCAATGGTTTTTGATAGGGTGCTTTGAATAACTTTCTATGACAAAGACAATGAAACATCAGTCCAAAACTGCCTTTAAAATAAAATTGTGCAACATAGAAATAAGGTATGGCAACTGCCCACCACCAACCAGTTAAAACCGGCGTGAATAAAAGAATGGCTATTGGTAAAATGAGCAAATGGATTGTTGTCAGCAGGTAAATAAAAGGCAAATCCCGTTTGTCATTCATTATGCGCAGCCAGAATTTATCGTAAAAGCTAAACTTTTCTTTGGGTACATAAACCGGGTCGGTGAGTGTGATAGGAAAAGACTTCATGATAACCGTAAAAATATGAAAATTATCTGCCCAAAATAATGACTGTACAGGATATACGCAGAAAAAATATCACGGATCAGACGATTTAAGACGAATTAACATGATTTTGAGAACTAAGAATGAGAAAACTATATGATCCTCTTTATTATGTGCATTCCATGAACTTATTTAGGCTTGTATTTCGCTTCCGCCAATATTTTGCTGGCATCAGTATTCATTACTTCTTCCGGTTTCATGCCTAAATTTTTACTCACAAATTTTTTTATGATTTGCCAGCCTATCCATTGTCCCATATTGCCAGGAGAAAAGTCCTGTGAAAATCCTTGTGTAAAGGGCCCCTCACCAATATAAGTTTGAATGATGGCAGGATTTAGTGAGTTGAGGTCTTCATTTTTTACTATATAGCTCCATATTAAACCCTCATTTTCATTGCACCAATTGAGTTGTTTTTGAGTATAGCCAGTTTTAATCGAATCAGGAGTAGTGGGCAAAAATTTATCTAACAGGAACCATTGTTTTCCTTTTTCAACCATTTGTTCTATCAATGGTTTACTGCCACTTTTATCGGGAAAAATATCGCTTACCACCAGCTGCATAGCATCTCCGATTATATATTCTTTACTAAAACGACGGCTCCGGTAACCCGGCGCTACGTTATCAATAAAATAGGGGTCGCTGTAAACAGAAAATTTTTTGCCAAGATAAAATTGAAGACTGATACCTAAGAAATCGGGTCCAAGAAAATCAGGTGTAGGCCCGGATTCGGATTGAGCCATCGCATCTACCGGTCCTGCTATAGTAACAATGCGGGGTATTTTATATTTCGGAAAATAATATTTGACAAACTGGAATGCTTTTTTAAAATCTTTTTCTATATCGCTGGTGGTTTTAAAAACAGTATTGACTGTATCATATAATCCCCCACTCAGGCTGATAAAGCGTTTTACACCTGTTGTAGAAGATATGCTGTCTAAGCCCAGTATATTTTGAAGAAATATACCGGTTAGAGTTGGGTACTTTTTATTGAGTTCAGTTAATCCCGGCCAAACATTGTTAGTGTCGATTGCAAAAAAATCCCGGTCAAACCGTTCCAGTTTAATATCTACTTTTATATCAGAAACATCAGGGATGCCTTTCTTTTTTTTGCAGGCAAATAAGGAAACAGTAAGGAATAAAACGAGAGTAATTTTTTTCATAGCTTTTAAAAACGTTGTATTGTGTTAAATGTTGCTTACGAAGTTATAACAAAGAGGAAGGAGAATGAATTTTAGGATTGCAGGTTTTTGTTCCCCTTTAGGAGATAGGGGTTAAATTTGTATTATGAAAATAGCCTTAGTACAACAAAACTATCACATTGGTAATTTTGAAGATAATACCCGGAAAATTATTGAAGGTATTACCTGGGCCAAGGACCAGGGGGCCGACCTGGTAATGTTTTCAGAATTGTGTGTATGTGGCTATCCGCCGAGAGATTTTTTAGAATTCGATGATTTTATCAATAAATGCTACAAAGCAATTGATACAATAAAAATGCATGCTGATACTATTGGTGTATTGATAGGAGCTCCAGACAGAAACCATATCCGTGAAGGAAAAGACTTATTCAATGCGGCGTACTTTCTTTTTGAAAAGGAAGTGAAAGGGATTGCTCACAAAACTTGCCTGCCAAATTATGATGTGTTTGATGAATACAGATATTTCGAACCTGCTTATAATTGGAACATAATAGAGTTTAAAGGCAAAAAACTGGCCATTACTATCTGTGAAGATATCTGGAATCTTGGCGATAACCCATTGTACCGCAACTGCCCGATGGATGAGTTGATGAAACAACAGCCTGATATCATGCTGAACATATCTGCTTCTCCCTTTGACTATACACATGTGGAAGATAGAAAAGCTATTGTTAAGCTCAACACAGCAAAATACCAGCTACCGATGCTATATTGTAATTGTGTAGGCAGCCAGACAGAAATCGTTTTTGATGGAGCCTCATTAGTCTTTGACAAAAATGCTAATTTAATCAAACAGCTGCCTCTTTTTGAAGAGGCAATGGAAGTGTTTGAATTGAGGGAAGATGGAACTTTTGTTCAGCCAATAACAGCAATGGCTAAAGATCTGCCTGATGCAGAATTCGATCCTGCGGAACTTGATCATAATTTATGTACTGCTGAAATATACAATGCCATTGTTATGGCAATACGAGATTATTTTAATAAAATGGGGTTTACCAAAGCAATCCTGGGTAGCAGTGGTGGTATTGACAGTGCAGTAACATTGGTGCTCGCCTGCGAAGCATTGGGCAAAGAAAATGTCAGAGCTATCCTGATGCCTTCCCAATATTCAACCGGCCATTCAGTGCAGGATGCAGAACTATTGAGTAAGAATCTGAACAATCCGTATGACATTGTTCCTATTAAAAATATCTATGAAAGTTTTCTTACCAGCCTAAAACCTATTTATAAAGATTTGCCATTCAGTGTTGCAGAAGAAAATATACAGGCAAGGACGAGAGGCAACCTCCTGATGGCAATTGCCAATAAGTTTGGATATATCTTATTGAATACTTCTAATAAAAGTGAACTGGCAACGGGCTATGGTACTTTGTATGGAGATATGGCCGGCGGGTTGGGTGTACTGGGTGATTGCTATAAAATGCAGGTGTATGCCCTGGCAAATTATATAAACAGGAATAAAGAAATTATACCCCACAATATTATTATCAAGCCACCATCAGCCGAATTAAGGCCCGGGCAAGTGGATGCTGATTCATTACCCGACTATGCTATTCTTGATAAAATTTTATATCAATATATTGAAAGGCTACAAGGCCCTGAAGCCATGAAGGTAAAAGGCTTTGATGCTGTACTTGTTGACAGAATATTAAAAATGGTAAACGTAAATGAGTATAAACGGAACCAATTTTGTCCCATCATCCGCATTTCTCCAAAAGCTTTCGGAGTAGGTCGGCGGGTACCTATTGTAGGAAAATATCTTTCCTGATGATTAGTGGAGAAAGGTAACTACAGCATTTTGAGGAGTGCCGCCCACGGTAATAATTTGCGACAATACCAATTGTGTTTCGTTCAATGCTACAAGTGTAAAAGTATTACTACCCCCGGTAAAAAGTGTTGCAGAAATATTTAAAAGAGTTTCTCCACTGGAAAAACTCCAGGTAAAAGGAGTGGTTTGTGGATCACTTGCATTACACTTTGTGGGTCCCTCATTTAATGTACCTGTGCCCGCAGCAAGGAAAATCATTGTGTTATCTTTTTGACAGGCTTGTAATGCACCAGAA
>JBKJLR010000137.1:0-5581 GCA_046596865.1 Chitinophagaceae bacterium | reverse complement strand
TGTTATTTCTGGTAGTGATCAGACTGTTCAGTCAAATACGGCCGCTTTCAGTGGTACCGTTATGGTTGATAATTCTAACCAGGACCTGCAAAAGAAGAATGAAGCTACAGCTACTGTTTCTGCTCAACAGCCTGCTTCATCAAAAACTGAACAAGGCGAGGGAACACCGTTGAAACTTTCAATTAATTAAGCAAAGCAGCGTTAATATATCAGCACCCCTGACCGTATCGTCAGGGGTTGTTGTGTTTTTGGCCATGCCTGCCGGTGATTTCTTTACCTTAGGGGCATGGAAAAAAAGGTTTTCTTACTCGATGCATATGCCCTTGTTTTCAGGGCCTATTATGCTCTTATCCGCAATCCCCGCTTAACCTCCAAAGGCAAAAATACCAATGCGCAGTTTGGGTTCACTAATACCCTGGTTGAACTGATCACCAAACAAAAGCCATCTCACATGGCGGTTTGTTTTGATACGGCAGCTACCACAGAGCGGCATACTGATTTCGCTGACTATAAAGCCAACCGCCAGGAAACCCCGGAAGACATCAGTGCTGCTGTACCCGATATTAAAAAAATTATTGAAGGTTTTAATATTCCTGTCATTGCCATTGATGGCTATGAAGCAGATGATGTAATTGGTACCTTGAGTAAATTGGGAGAAAAGGCGGGGTACGAAGTGTATATGGTAACACCGGATAAAGATTACGGGCAACTCGTTTCTCAAAAGATAAAAATTTATAAGCCGGGTTACCAGGGTGGAGATGTGGAAATCATGGGACCAGAAGAAGTTTGTGCCAAATGGAATATTAAAGATGTAAGCCAGGTAATAGACATATTAGGTATGATGGGTGACGCAGTGGATAATATTCCCGGCATAGCGGGAGTAGGAGAAAAAACAGCGGCAAAATTTTTAGCTGAATACGGCTCATTGGAAAATACCCTGGCGAATGCAGACAAGATAAAAGGGGCTATGGGTGAAAAGGTAAAAAAAGGAAAAGAGATGGCCATCCTTTCAAAAAAACTTGCCACTATTATTACCAATGTGCCTGTTGAGTTTCATGAAGAAGATTTCAGACTAAAAGAATGGAATAAAGAAAAGCTGAAAGAAGTGTTTGAAGAATTAGAATTTAAAACACTGGGTAAAAGGCTGCTCGGAGAGGATTTTTCTGTCGGCACTTCATCAGGAAACATTGTAGCTAAAGAAATACCCCAGGGGGTGCAGACGGATTTGTTTGGAAATGTTATAGAAGCCTCCCCAAACCCCTCCGCCGGAGGGGCTTTAAAAGACTCCGAAAGTTCAGATGAGGTTTTACAGGTTGATAAGAATATTAATAATACCTCACACAAGTATGAAGCAATTGAAGGCGATGCGGCTATTAAAAAACTCGTCGCTGAACTAAAGAAACATGATGAGATATGTTTTGATACAGAAACGACAGGTATTGATGCTAACGATGCTGAACTGGTGGGATTAAGTTTTTCGGTGAAACCCGGCGAAGCATTTTATGTTCCTTGTCCCGCTGACCAGAAGAGAACAAAAGAAATTCTTTTTCACTTTGATTCGTTATTTGCTGATAAAACTAAAGTATGGATCGGACAAAATATTAAATATGACCTGCTGGTGTTAAAGTGGTATGATGTAGAACTAAAAGGAGAATTGTTTGATACCATGCTTGCCCATTATGTAATAGAGCCAGACGGAAAAAGAAGTATGGATGTTTTGAGTGAACGGTTCCTTGGTTATGAGCCGGTACATATTGAAGAACTAATTGGTAAAAAAGCCCGCCTGACCGGCAAAAATAAAAATAATGAAGTCGGGCAGGGCAAGACACAGGGAAGTATGAGAGACGTTGAAATTGAAAAAATAAAAGAATATGCCGGAGAAGATGCTGACATTACTTTACAACTGAAAAATATTTTTGTTCCCCTGTTAAAAAAGAAAGAAGTAGAAAAAGTTTTTAACGAGGTAGAGAACCCATTGGTAAAAGTACTGGTGGATATGGAATTTGAAGGAATAAAGGTTGATGTTGATTTCCTGGGAGAGTACTCAAAGGAATTGGAAAAAGATGCAAAGAAAGCAGAAGAAAGTGTTTATAAACAAGCTGGTGTTCGTTTTAACCTGGCCTCACCCAAACAATTAGGAGAAGTTCTTTTTGATAAACTGAAACTTGATCCTTCAGCAAAAAAAACAAAAACAGGTCAATACCAAACAGGTGAAGATGTTTTATTAAAACTGGCAACGAAAGGACACCAGATCGTTGATGACATTCTTGCTTTCCGGGAATTAACAAAGCTAAAATCAACGTATGTGGATGCCTTACCCCTCCTGATAAATAAAAGAACGGGAAGGGTTCATACTTCTTACGCACAAGCTGTTGCTGTAACCGGAAGATTAAGCAGTAATAATCCCAACCTGCAAAATATACCGGTGAGAACAGACCGGGGACGGGAAATAAGAAAAGCTTTTATACCCAGAGACAGTAACCACATTTTATTATCTGCCGACTATTCACAAATTGAATTAAGGATAGTAGCCGCTATCAGCGGTGATGAAAATATGTGTGCCGCTTTTACAAAAGGAACAGACATACATACTGTAACGGCTGCAAGGGTTTATAATGTACCGGAAAAAGAAGTGACGAAAGAAATGCGCTACAAAGCAAAGAGTGTAAACTTTGGGATCATTTACGGGCAAGGGGCATTTGGATTAGCGGATAACCTTGGCATATCCAGAACAGAAGCAAAAGAAATTATTGATAATTATAAGAAAGAATTTCCCGGTATTCAGAAGTACATGGATGACACTATCAACTTTGCCAGGGAAAATGGTTATGTAGAAACGTTGATGGGAAGAAAAAGATGGTTGAGGGATATTAACTCAGCCAACTTTACTGTCCGGGGTTTTGCGGAACGGAATGCCATCAACTCTCCTATACAGGGAACTGCTGCTGATATGATAAAACTGGCCATGCAGAAAGTGCAGGCGGCGATGAAAAAGGAAAAAATGGAAAGCCGGATGCTCTTGCAGGTACATGATGAATTAGTTTTTGATGCCGTAATATCTGAAGTAAAAGAACTTAAACCTCTGATACTGGAAAATATGCAATCGGCCATGCTCCTGCCGCATCAGGTACCGGTTATTGCAGAATGTGGCGAAGGTAAAAATTGGTTAGAAGCACATTAACTATGAACTGGTCACTATATTTTAAAGATGTATTCATAATAGGAAGCCGTTATTTAATTATAGCCAGTATTGCTTTTCTTATTTGTTATGTAGTGCTTCGCCGGATGATAGCTTCCAAAAAAATTCAGGAAAAATTTCCACGGATTAAAGATTATGGAAGGGAAATTATTTTTTCCCTCCTCACTGTATTTATTATGGCGTTTATTCCTGCTCTTGTTTTGGGCAGTCCCGAAGTAGCAAAGCATACTAAATTTTACCTGGATATTAATCAGCATTCCATCTTGTATTTTATTCTGGCATTTCCGCTGATGGCCATTATGCATGATACTTATTTTTACTGGATGCACCGGCTGATGCATCATCCATCAGTATTTAAAACTGTTCATCTTATTCATCATAAATCCACCAACCCCAGCCCTTTTGCGGCTTATGCATTCCATCCGCTGGAGGCCGTTGTGGAAGCGGGGATATTTTTGGTATTTATTTTCACCATTCCGGTGCATCTTTTTCACCTGTTGTTCTTTTTCCTGTTTATGATTGTATATAATGTATATGGTCATCTTGGCTGGGAACTATACCCGAAAGGTTTCAGCAAACACCGGATAGGCAAATGGGTTAATACTTCCGTAAATCACAATCAGCACCATCAATATTTTAAAGGTAACTATGGGTTGTACTTTTTATTCTGGGATAGAATGATGGGTACTATACGTAAGGATTATGATGAAAAGTTTGAGGAAGTTAAAAACAGAACAACCCCTGCTCCATGAAAAAAGATATAACGAACAGGCAGGATTTGCTATTATTAGTAAAACAGTTCTATGAAAAATTATTGCGGGATAATTCCATCAATTATTTATTTACCGATATTGCTAAAGTAAATCTTGACCATCACCTTCCTGTATTAGTTGATTTTTGGGATTCTATTCTGTTTCAGTCCGACACCTACCAAAAGAATGCGATGCAGCCACACATGGCTTTACATCAAAAATCCCCGTTATCCAAACATCACTTTGAAACATGGCTCCGCTATTTCAAAGAAACGGTTGATGAGCTGTTTTCAGGAGATAATGCCTTTATTATCAAAGAGAGAGCTACCAGCATCGCTACAGTAATGCAAATAAAAACCCACCAACTATCCTAGACCTTTTCCTTTTATCAAATGTTTCATTGGCAGATGATTTTATTTTCTCTACCTTTTGCCCACTAAAACCTGCTATTATGAAGCCTACAAACTTAATTCTTGGAGCAGCTACCATGCTGTTATTTTCCTGCAACAGTAAAAAGAGTACAGATGAAAGTAAAATGGAAAACTCGTCTGACACTGCTGTAACCCTCGTCGAAAAAAAAATGGATGATACAAAACCAGCCGCTTACACCATGCCAGACTCTGCCACTATGATGAAAAACTGGGAGATGTATATGACTCCCGGCGACATGCATGCGATGCTGGCAAAATCAAACGGAACATGGGCGACAGAGGTTTCCAACTGGATGGACCCTTCTAAGCCTCCTATGAAAAGTACAGGTACTGCTGTTAATAAAATGGTGATGGGTGGCCGCTACCAGGAAAGTACCAATAGTGGAAACATGATGGGTATGCCTTTCGAGGGCCGCAGCCTCACAGGTTATGATAATGCCAAAAAAGTTTTTGTCAGCACCTGGATCGATAACATGGGCACCGGCATTATGACTATGGAAGGCCCCTGGAGTGACGCTACTAAATCCATTTCTATGAAAGGAAAAGGTATGGACCCAATGACGATGAGAGAAAATAATTACAGGGAAGATTACAAAATAGTAGATGATAATAATCACTTACTTGAAATGTATGGTCCGGGTCCGGATGGTAATGAATATAAAATGATGGAGATTAAGTTTACCCGTAAGAAATAATATTGGTTTTAAAATTTTATATCCGTCCCCAACTCTGGGGACGGATTTTGTTTATCCGGCCTGTTCATAGGCTTTCTTTATCCAGGCAATTAAATCTTTATTGATTATTTTTTCATTTTCTACTTTAATGCGATGTGTACACATAGCATTCCATTTTGCTCCTTCTTCCACATTACCCGATGCTGCAACCCCTTTAATATTTAATCCAACATCCAGCCGATCTTTAGTAGATGGCTGAATAATGGCAAACTGTTTTTTTCTTCTAAGACTCATATAAGTTTTCTTGGGAGCCAGTTCTATATCCTTACCAAACTTATTTATCTCTGTCATTATTTTATCATACCAGGGTTTCAGATTTTCTTTTCCCTTATATTGTTTGGCAACCCAGTCTGTATCATTCTCAGCAGCCCCGGCATGACTTTGTTTGGCGAAATGGACAATGGTATTTGCATTGCCATGAGTAAACCCATGTTTTTCTTTTAAAAAATTGACCAATTCCCCGTG
>JBKJLR010000117.1:0-3030 GCA_046596865.1 Chitinophagaceae bacterium | reverse complement strand
CAACCTTGGACTTAACTACGTTCTGCTAAGGTTATTTGTTGAATCATTTAAAATCTATCCAACATTTGCGCAAATAATCACTACTATGGTGATTATACTCTTCAGTTATGTTGCGCAGCGAAATTTTACTTTCAAGATAAGAAATGCAGAAGACGAGATTACAGGCTAAAATCAATAGACTCTATTTTAACAGACAACTCCCCAATACAATTACTTCTTATAATAAGATGCTGTTGCATTGGATAAATGCCAATAAGCGAAATATCTTTCATACTGCCATAACTACGGGTACCTTTTACCCACTCTTTATTTAGTTCTTTGTTGATCCTTATTTTTGCAGTATCTATATAAGCCCCCAATTCAAACCTGGCATTCTTGCTTATCTCTTTGGTTATTTTTTTATCAAATATCCAGTCAGCTGAACCCAGCAATACATTTTTAGATTTGATGTCGAAGTCAATATTTGTTATTTCAATAGTTCGTTTTTCTTTATCATAAAAAGGCTTACCTACTAAATACACTACTCCATTATTGGTTCCGGAAAAGTTTATTTTGATAATCAGTTTCTCAAAGCCGCCACCATATATTTTACATTCATCAATAATAAATTTCTTTTTGATAAAACCTTTTTTGAAATCAAACTCTTTTCCCTGCACCTGCTGGTTCATAATATTACTGAGTGAATCATAGCTAAGAACAGCATCCAGGAATATGCTGAACCCGGACTTGCGGCTAAATGAGCTGATATTGGGTATTACAGAGGTTTGCTCCGTTGGCCTTTCAAAACTGATGGCAGGTTTCGCAGATAACCCAATAAATACATTCAACGAATCATTCAGTGCAAACAAATTATTGATACGCAATTTTTGCGGATTGATTTTCAACCAGCCCAGGCCGTAAATATTATACACTTTGCTAAGCTGATTCCAGACCTGCTGAAAACGGGGCTTCAGGTCAACTGTTCCATAATTTTTATCCAGATCTTTTTTTGCAGCATCCAGTTCGGCTGTCAGCCCTTTCATAACTTGTTTGGTAATATCCTGCCCCCAGAAACACACTTCACATTTATCTAACGGCTGCGGTTCATTTCGTTTGATGTCTAATTTTACTTTAAAGTCGGGTTGAATGTTTAGTGAATTAGTGAAAGAAACATTGACTTTCCTTTCCCCTTCGCTGCCGAAACCGCAACGGCAGGCGGGAGTCCAGGGAGAAACGACTGTCCCGTTAACACAAACCCGGGTAGATCCAATAATTTTATATAACCCGATGAATCCAAGATTCAATGACATTCCTGAAGCTTTCATCTGCAACTTGCTGCGACGAAAAACATATTTAAAACGGGTAGCACATCCATCCTGCACCCAACCATCAGGATAACCCGGAGAAGTAAACATAGTATCTACACTTTTCTCCGCCATTGTATAAACCGGTTTCAAATTTATCTGGATAGGTATGTTGATCTCAGAATCGGGAAGTGAATCCAGTTTAAAATTGCCGGGAGACAGATCAGGATTGGCCGGATTTATTTTTTGTGAATAGGAGGTAGCAGCAACAAATAAACCTAACAAAACAAAAATTCCTTTTCCTTTCATGTTTCTTTAGTGTTTTTGCCGGGAACTTGCCTACCGGCAGGCAGGGAAAATAAGACGAAAAGAGCACTTATCTCCTTCCCGTCTTTCCGGCTGAATTACTTAGTAAAAATAGCTAAAGAATAGAAAAGGAATTGTGAAGAATAAACTTAGAGGTTAACAGAGGAATTTAATTCTTTTTTCATACAGATACTCAGCACATTTCCGATATAGGGGCTAAAATTTGGTATTACCTGATATCCAAGTTTTTTGTATAGCTCAATGGCTTCCAGTTGCCGTGTTCCTGTTTCAAGTACCATTGAACGATAACCAATTTCAGCAGCCCATTTTTCAAGTTCGTTTAGTATTGATGCTCCAATACCTTTTCTCTGATGGTCAGGGTCTACAAACATTCTCTTTACTTCAACAGCATCAGTATCAAATTTTTTGAAACAACCACAACCAACTGGTTCGTTGTTACTATATGCGATGATAACAGTTGCTAAATTTTCTATTTTATTAAACTTGTCAAATTCTTCTTGCTCAGCACCATAACGGCTGCCCAAGTCTTTATCTAATTCGCTGATTAATCCGGAAAAATCTTTGTCCTTACTATTGGTTCTTTTTATACTAATCATAATGTAAATTGTTTATCCTCTGTTCGCTGGATTTTTATAGCCCTTGGCTAACCGTTCCATCGTTCCTTGTATTCTTGCTATTTTTGTTTCTTCTCTCTTCGCAGTTATAATCCATTCTATGTATTCTTTTTTATGGCTGAAGGCAAGGCCGTGAAAATAATCAGATAACTTTTTATTCTTTTTAAATGCCGCCGTTAACTCAACCGGCAACCTTACTTCTTTAGTAGATGGGTTTACCCATTTAAAAATTTCCCTTTCTACTTTTGGTTTTGCTTCTTTTTTTCTATCGGCGTCATTCTTTGCACGGAAACCAAATACACTCCAGGTATCATCAAATGAAATCAAACTTATCCAGGTCAGTTTATCGCCTTCGGCCAACAAACAATCCCAGCCTTTATCTCTCGTCAGATCTGTTTGTATTTTAGAGGAGACTTTTGGATAATACACCCATACAATTACTTCGGGTTTTACCAGCTTCATTACCTTGCTCATTTCCTTTTCCATTTGAGCTTTGTTCATTACAAACCAATGCACCTGATTATATTCTTTTCCTGCATCAGTAATTTTTACTCCCGGTGGTAAACCTTGTAATCTTTTTTTGAAATTCTCCGGAGCATTCAAGGTAAGCAAACAGAATTTTGTTTTAATTTTTAGCTTGTCGGAAATAGAGGTTGCCATACGCAGTGATTTTATTGATCAAATTTAAGTGTTGCCCTGCTACTGGTCTTCCTAAACTTGTTTTTTGGCGGGTTGCAGTGAAAAATGGAACTTTTAAATATTTAAACCCTTTATTATGAAATTCTGGTCATTCAGTTATCTTGTTT
>JBKJLR010000211.1:0-24872 GCA_046596865.1 Chitinophagaceae bacterium | reverse complement strand
CAAACAAAAGCACCTATATTAATACCCATGTAAAAAATATTGTACCCTTCATCTTTCTGGTGCAGGTGCTGGGGAGTCGAATATACATTGCCCAGCAAGGTGGAAATATTAGGTTTAAAAAATCCGTTACCAACTATTACCAATGCCATAGAAACATAGAGCATTGTTTCATTATGAATACCCATGGTACAATAACCAACACCCATCAATAGTCCCCCGAAAATAATAGAACGGCGATAACCGAGGTACCTGTCCGCTATCAGACCACCGAGAAAAGGGGTGAAGAACACCAATGCAATGAAAGTACCATACAAACTGGCTGAATCTTTTTCGTCCATATTAAATCCATCAACCGAATCTTTCAGGTAGAGGGTAAAAATGCCGATCATCAGGTAATAGCCAAACCGTTCCCACATTTCAGAGAAGAAAAGAAAGGGCAATGCTTTAGGATGTTTCTTCCACATAATCAGAGTGTTTAAGCTATTAAGATAATGAAAATGGAGTTAGAGAAAATAAAAAACCCCGGTAATTTACCGGGGTTTGGACAAACAGTTAATAATGTTATGCAGAGCCTGTTTTATCTCGTACAATTTTATCCAGCGATTTTACTTTAGCGAAAATTAAAAGACCTCCCAGTATAGCTGCTACTGCAATAATGCCAAAAAATATTCTTTTGTCGATCATGCTATCCCAGGAACTAGCCATTATACCCGCAACTTTTCCTCCCAGCGAAGTTGAAATGAACCATCCTCCCATCATCAGTGCCGTTAAACGTTGAGGTGCTAGTTTGGATACAAAGGATAGTCCGATAGGACTTAAACAAATCTCACTTACAGTAAATATTCCGTATGTAAGAAATAGCCACATTGAGGATGTTTTGTGTGTATAGATGCTGGGGACAGACATTACGGCGAATACCATCACCAAGGCGCTTAAGCCCGATATGATCAATGCCCATGCAAATTTGCTGGCGGTACTTATTGGTTTTCCTCGTCGGGCTCTCCATGCAAAGAATAAAATCAGTAAGGGAGTAAAAGCCACTATAAAGAATGGATTGATAGATTGAAATAATTCAGTATTACCAACTTTGGCCAAACCACCGGGAGGCCATTTGTCTTTAGGTATGTTGAAAAAATAAGGATCGGCTCCTATCGTTTTTATGGCATGGCCTGAATCATCGTTTACAATCCGCATATATTTATCCATGCTATCAACTTCCTGGGATTTTGTTTCCAGGGTTTGCAAAGTGTACACCGCATCAGCCGGTTTTTCCATGAATTTCGGAATCGAACGTTCTGTATGTGATTCTGCCCAAATAGTTAAACCAGTTGAGTTTTGGTTATAAATGGTCCAGAATATAACAGACACTGCGAATACAAATAATAAGGCGCCGATACCTTTTTTGTCTTCCCCTTTTTCTTTTCTCCAGAGAGTAACATAGAAAAAGATTACTGGTACACAAGCAAGAATGAAAGCATCAGACGAATCGCTGCCGAAAATATTACCCGGGATTATCCAACCAAGTGCAGCAAATACGATCATCGGTGCGAATACAGACCCCAATATTTTTGATGTGGGCATATCACCTGCTTGCATCGGCCTTTTTACATCATATTCCTTTACATGCTTTAAACTAAAAGCCAATGCAATCATACCGATTATTAAACCAATACCGGCGGCTGAAAATGCAGCCTGCCATCCGATCTGGTTACGAAGAATGGCCGCTATAAAATTGCAGAAGAAGGCACCAATATTAATACCCATATAAAAGATATTATACGCATTGTCTTTTAATGGTCTCAGATCTTCCCTGTTATACATGTTGCCCAACAGTGTAGAAATATTAGGTTTAAAAAAACCATTTCCAACAATGATTAACCCCATAGATATATACACAGTATATTCCCCTGGCAAGGCGATAGTCAGGTATCCGGCAGCCATTAATGTGCCGCCAATAAAAATGGATTTAATGTAGCCGAGATATCTGTCGGCCAGCAAGCCACCAATGAAAGGAGTGAGATAAACAAGGGCAATAAAAGTACCTACAACATCAGCTCCCATAGCCTTTGGCAAACCTTTGCCCGTACTATTCGTCAGGTACAAAAAAAGAATCCCCACCATCAGGTAATAGCCAAACCGTTCCCACATTTCTGTAAAGAATAATACATATAGCCCTTTGGGATGCTTACCGAGTTTTACAGGTTGATTCATACAGATTTTTTTAGATGATAAATCAGAGTTCTTAATCGTTAGCAGCAACCAAAATACAGAATTTTGACCACCCAAAATTTTTTCGGGTAATCTTTAACGGATACACCCGATATTCGCAACACATTAAAATCCAATTACCGAACTGACCATGCGAATACTTTTATTAGGCTCCGGCGGCAGGGAACATGCCCTTGCCTGGAAACTTTCTCAAAGTCCGCTTTGCGAAAGCCTTTTTATTGCTCCGGGTAATGCAGGTACAGCACAAAGCGGCATTAATCTTCCTTTTGACGTTACTGATTTCGAATCTATTAAAAAAGCCTGTATTGATAAAAAGATTGACCTGGTTATCGTAGGTCCGGAGGAACCACTGGTAAATGGGGTTACTGATTTTCTTATTAACAACCCTGCTTTAAAAAATATTGATGTCATCGGACCCCGTAAAAATGGCGCCCAATTAGAAGGAAGTAAAGCCTTTGCTAAATCATTTATGATGCGGCATAATATTCCTACGGCGGCATACAAAGAATTTACAGTAGATAATTACCAGGACGGAGTATCATATCTAAAAAGTCATGAATTGCCAATCGTATTAAAAGCAGATGGGCTGGCGGCTGGCAAAGGAGTAGTGATATGTGAAAATCATTTAGAAGCTATCGCTGAGTTTGAATTAATGATTCAACGGGCTAAGTTCGGCGATGCGGGTAAAAGAGTGGTTGTAGAACAATTTTTACAGGGGGTTGAAATGTCTGTGTTCGTTTTAATGGACGGGAAAAATTATGTGATACTGCCGGAAGCAAAAGATTATAAGAGAATTGGAGAAGGCGATTCGGGGCCCAATACCGGCGGCATGGGAGCGGTAAGCCCCGTACCATTTGCCAATGTTGCGCTGATGAAAAAAATTGAAGAGCAAGTAATCCAACCGACGGTGAAGGGTTTGCAAAAGGAAGGTTTGGAGTATCGTGGGTTTATCTTTTTCGGGTTTATGATTGTAAAAGATGAGCCCTACATGATAGAATATAACTGCCGTATGGGCGACCCGGAAACGGAAGTGGTGATACCCAGGTTGAAAAATGATTTGGTCGAGTTGTTTATAGCGGTGGCCAATCAGCAATTAGATAGTATAAAAATTGAAACTGATCCACGAACTGTTTGTACCGTCGTTGCCGTAAGTGGTGGCTATCCGGGTAAGTATAAAAAGGGTTATGAAATAAAAGGAATTGAAGACATACATCCTTCGGACAGTATGCTGTTTCAAATGGGCACTGCACTTAAAGATGGCAAAGTAATTACAAATGGAGGCCGGGTTTTCTGTATAACCTCTTATGGTCAATCAATATTTGATGCAGTGGAAATATCAAAAGAAGAAATGCAGAAAGTATCCTTTACCGGTATGGAATATCGCAGCGATATTGGCTATGAGTTTGAATGAAATTAATTATCGTTAATTTGTGTTCGCCTGTTTTTATCAACGAATTCTTATGGAAGTACATTACCACGATTATCTGCAATTGGATAATATCCTGAATGCACAATCTCCTGAAAGCGTTAAGCATAATTTAGCTGCGCATGATGAAATGCTGTTCATCGTTATTCACCAGGCATACGAACTTTGGTTCAAACAGCTGCACCATGAAGTTGATTCTATTGTTGTTATTATGAGTAAACCGGCATTGAACGATAATTCACCTGAGTTGCAAACTGTAGTTCACCGCTTAAGCCGCTGCGTTACTATTTTAAGAGTGCTGGTTCACCAGATAGACATTATGGAAACTATGACACCCATGGATTTTCTCGACTTCCGGGATATGCTTCGTCCTGCATCTGGTTTTCAAAGCTGGCAATTCAAAGAACTGGAAGCAAAGCTGGGATTGAAATTTGAACACCGGCATGGCAAAGAATATTACACAGCACAATTAAGACCAGAACAAGTTGCAATCATTAAAAAGGCCGAAAGTCATCAATCATTATTACAACTGCTGAATAGCTGGTTAGAAAGAATGCCTTTTCTGAAAGAAGGAGCTGATGAATCTTTCTGGAATAATTATAAAGTAAGTTATCAAACAAGCCTGGCAGAAGCAGAAAAAAATAACCTTACTGCCTTTGAAGAAATTTTCGGTAATCAACCAGTAACAATAGACCGTTCCTTATCACCAGCTGCTTGCAGAGCTGCCTTGTTTATCTTGTTATACCGTGGTTATCCTTTATTGCAATTACCATTTCAGTTATTGAATGCTTTATTGGAAATAGATGAACAGCTAAGCAGTTGGCGTTATCGTCACATGAACATGGTGCACCGCATGATCGGAACAAGAATCGGCACCGGGGGCAGCACCGGAAAAAATTATTTGCAGGCGGCGGCAGACAAACATTATATCTTTAAGGAAATAGCACAACTCAACAGCTTTTTGATTGAAAGAAGAAAATTGCCGGCTCTTCCTGCCGAAATTGAAAAACAGTTAGGTTTTGGTTCGGCTTAGAAAAATCTTCCTTCCCCGTTAAAAGTTCTATACGGGGTAGAAAAGAACCGATCTACCACTTTATTAAAATCATCTTTGAATACAATTGGTGTGCTGTGGCCTGAGCCCGGTATTATCCACAAATAGGATTTCGGGATATTTTTATAGATCAGCAGGGTGTGTTCCTCTTTTATTACATCATGATCGCCCCCAATAACTAATGCAGGGCAATTTATTTTTTGCAAATCACTTAGTGGTATATGTGGCTGCTCTGCCAGTAACCGGTATAATTTAAGTGCATTCTTTTCCTGGTCATTTTTATTGGGTTTATTTTTTAATTCAGTAACAGCCGGGGTAACCATATCCCATATTTCCTGTGGGACTGCCGTAGTATCCGGAACTAGATTAGCACCAGTAATAGCCAATTTTTTTACCTTGGCCGGATGGCGGATAGATAACAATAATCCGTTAATGCCTCCATCACTCCAGCCAATAACATACGCAGAATCAATTTTCATAGCATCAAGCAAGGCTGCATAATCATCTGCCATCATTTCATAAGTAAGGCTATCGCCTTTGTCTGTTGACTTACCATGTGCCCGGCTGTCAGCAATAATCACTTTATATTTTTTGCTGAAATAGGGAATCTGGTATACAAAGTTATTAATGGAACCGCCATTGCCATGTATTATCAGAAGGGGTTTTCCTGTTCCATACACTTCGCAGTACATTTTGAATCCACGGATATCGTAATATTTCCCGGTTACTTTATTTTTTCCATAAAGACTTTTTGGGTCATTCATTAATTTTTGAAAATCATCTGATATTTTTTTAATGTCTTGTGCTGTAGCACATGTAATGATAAAAAGACCCAGTAGTAATGAGATGTGTTTTTTCATAGCCGAGTTTTTTACCAAGGTATGAAAAAGAAGAATGCCACGGCTCTGAACCATGGCATCATTACTGATAAATTAAGAATGTATATTAAAAGGTGTACCGGATACCAAGTCCGCCCCAGCTTCCAACAAAACCGCGGTTGTCGCCAAATTCAAAGGACGGTTGCCAGTCAAGTGATATATTAATGGGTGCCCCTTTAAATTTATAATCTAAGCCAAGCACCCCGTCAATGCCGATAAAAGAACCGTCACCGTATTTAGTGTTATAAAACCCGACGTGAGCACCGGGACCAATATACCATTGCAGACCCGAGGCGCCACTTATGGGTCCATGTATTTCATAGAGGCCGGTAATTCTTGTTCCCCTGTTCCAGAAATAACCTATTAGCTCTATTGCATTATTACCACTTACAAAATGCTTGAAAGAAATGCCACCACCATCCCACACTTTTACACCCAATGCAGTTTTATAAGATGAACTGTTGGTGCTTTTGCTTTGACCATGTACAGTGGCAGTAAAAAATAAAATAGCTGAAAACAATACTAGTTTTCTCATAAAATAAATTTTTGCGACAGATGGTTGTTGTTAATAAATTTCATGAGCACTATAATTGTGCCAGATTTCTTTATTTGTAAGGGATTGGGTAAGAGGTGGGCTATTTCTTTTTAATGAAAAAAAACAGGTAAGCTATAACTGCAATACTGGTAACTGCTGGAACAATGAACGTATAAAAACTGCCCAGGTAGGTCCATAAAGCTCCGGCGATGATGCTGGCAAATAGTGTACAGATGCTTTCGCAACTGGTATAAAAGCCGATGGCAGTGGCTGTATTTGCTGTATGTGCAAAGTTAGTGATCCATGCTTTGATGACTCCTTCCGTAGCCGCAGCATATATTCCATAAACAGCAAAGAGTACAAATATCACAGGGATGGATGGGTGAAAAGCAAATCCTGCATACACCACAGCGAACAATACAAAACCGGTGATGATTATTTTTTTATAACTAAACTTATCAGCTAAAACTCCCATGGGGTAGGAAGCAGCAGCATAAATAAGATTGTAAAATATATAGGCACCAATAGTGATGGTATCAGCATTGAAAGTAACTCCCAATAAGGAGAGGGTATTATCACCGATCGTTTCTTTAGTTATCAGCAATAAGAAAATATCAGAACTGTTGAATAAAGCAAATAGCAATAATCCCGGAACAGCTTTTCTGTAACCGGGTGTGGCTACTTTCCAATATTTAAAAAAGGAAAAAAAATTTCCTTTGGTTAAAGTGGAAACTGGCTGTTTTTTTTCTTTCAATAAAAAAATAAGCAGGATAGAAAGTATACCGGGGATAAAGGCAAGGTAAAAAAGTGTTTTATATTCTCCAGGGTAAAAAAATAGAAATAATAAGGCAAGTATGGGCCCTATTGCTGCACCAATCGTATCCAAACTACGATGAAATCCAAATACCCTGGCTTTTGTTTCCGGGGTTGATTCTTGTGATAGCAATGCATCTCTTGCAGCCGTGCGGACACCTTTGCCTAACCGGTCAACTGTTCTTACAAAAAATATCCAGATAGGAAAAACAAATGTTGCCATCAATGGCTTTGAAATGGTACTTAAGAGGTATCCGAGTTTTACGAATGGCAAACGAACACCTCTTTCATCACTCATCTTTCCAAAATAACCTTTGCTGATACCAGCCGTAAAACTCACTACCCCTTCCAATACACCAATCCAGAAAACAGTGAAACCGATTTCTCTCAAATAGGCGGGCATAACTGGGTAAAGCATTTCACTTGCCACATCTGCCAACAGACTTACTATTGACAAAATCAAAACGGTTCTTGTGATGATTCGCATACAATGAAGTTATAGGAAATTATTTTTTATAGTATGACCTAATGGCGATGCGAAAGACTTGGTGAATTGAATTGGCCTGCTGGATAGTTTACTGAAATTTTACGGCAAATGAAATCGTAATAATTCTTTAAACCACAAATTGTAAAAAGGGCTAACTAAAATTAATCCTTGCCCCGCAAGGTTTTGCTTTGATAATTCAAATTATTTCCTTCACCTTTGCTCCAATAAATCCAAGAAAAATTAATGGGACTTTTTAACTGGTTTACTGAAGAAATTGCGATTGACCTGGGTACTGCCAATACCCTGATAATACATAATGATGAAGTGGTGGTGAATGAACCGAGCATTATTGCTCTTAATCGTAACAACCCAAAAGAAGTGCTGGCTGTTGGAAAAAAGGCCTTGATGATGCATGAAAAAACCCACGAAAGCATCCGCACGGTTCGTCCGCTGAAAGATGGTGTGATAGCCGATTTCAATGCTGCTGAATTAATGATCCGGGAGTTAATAAAGCTGGTTTATCCCAAGAGGCGCCTCTTCCCCCCTAGCTGGAGAATGATGATTTGCATTCCTTCTTCTATTACGGAAGTAGAAAAAAGGGCTGTTCGTGATAGTGCAGAACAAGCCGGTGCCAAAGAAGTGTATCTTATCCATGAGCCTATGGCCGCTGCGCTGGGTATAGGAATCGACGTGGAAGAACCTGTGGGGAATATGATCATTGATATTGGTGGCGGTACCACAGGTATTACGGTGATTGCACTGGCCGGTATTGTATGCGACCAGTCAATTCGTATTGCCGGTGATGAGTTTACTGCTGATATAATGGAAGCCCTTCGCCGATACCATAGTTTACTAATTGGCGAACGTACTGCCGAGCAAATTAAAATACAGGTGGGTGCTGCGATGAAAGATATTGACAATCCTCCGGATGATTTTCCAGTTAATGGCCGTGACCTGGTGACGGGTATTCCCAAACAGGTGCTGGTTAGTTACCAGGAAGTTGCTGAAGCTTTGGATAAAAGTATTTTTAAAATTGAAGAAGCAATTCTTAAAGCTCTGGAACAAACCCCACCCGAGCTGGCTGGTGATATTTACCGTCGGGGATTATACATTACCGGAGGCGGTGCTTTATTAAGAGGACTTGATAAGAGACTTAGCAATAAAATTAAGCTGCCGGTGCATGTGGCCGATGATCCTTTGAAGAGTGTAGTTCGTGGAACCGGTATTGCTTTAAAAAACTATAACCGTTATCCTTTTGTGATGAGATAATTAATCAATCCTGAACCGGCCAGTATTATCTCACACTCGGCACTTTATTAGTTTTCGAAAAATTCAATTTCTGACAAATACTATAAAAACAATGATTTTTACTAAAAGCCTCCTGAGCTTGTCGAAGGATCAGGGTTGAGGTTATGCGTAATATATTTCTCTTCATTCGCCGTTATATAACTTTTCTTACTTTCCTCGTATTACAGGTAGTGGCTGTGTGGTTTTTATTTAACTATAACCGTTTTCACCGGGCCAAATTTCTGGGTATCGCCAACGAAATGACAGGTCGTATCAATACCCAATATAATAAAGTAGAAGATTATTTTACATTGAAAGAAGAAAACCGGCGGGTTCATCAACTGAATGATTCCTTACTGAACCTGCTATCCCGAAACTTTATACACCGGGATACTTCGATGCAGGTAACTCAAGACTCTGTCCTTTATGACACAGCAGGAAGTTTCCGACGCTACTTTTCCCGCCCGGCTACAGTAATTTATAATACTGTAAACGCACAGAAGAATTATATCCAGATGAACCGTGGAGCAAACCAGGGGATTAAAGATAATATGGCCGTTGTAGGTTCTGATGGTAGTGCAGTAGGAGTGGTGGTAAATGTGAGTGCCAACTTCAGCCAGGCTATGAGCCTCCTGCATGTCCAAAATTCTGTCAGTGCATCGTTGAAAAAAACCGGGGATTTCGGGACTGCCGAATGGGATGGAAAAGACCCCCGATACCTAACCTTGAAAAGAATTCCCAAAACGGTTGATGTAAAAAAAGGCGATACCGTACTCACCAGTTCAGTGTCCTTTAACTTTCCCCCAGGCTATATGGTGGGTATTATATCAGAAATAAAGCTGGATAACACTACGGGTATGTATTTGCTAAAAGTGAAAACAGCGGCCAATTTTTACAACCTTCACCAGGTACATATTATTGAGAATATAGAACGATCTGAACAAGTAAAGCTGTTTGATGAAACAAAAAAGAAAATAGAACAAAATAAACAAAGCCCCCGGTGAGTGATTTCCTGCGAAATATAGTACGCCTGGCTGCATTTATACTGATACAGGTATACATACTAAATAAAATTCCGCATTTGCACCGGTTCATTACTCCCTATCTGTATTACCTGTTCATATTGTGGTTGCCCTTCTCTGTTTCCCGTATATGGCTGCTGTTTATCGGATTTTTCCTTGGACTTATTCTCGATTATTTTATGATGACACCGGGGTTACATGCAGCGGCCTGTTTACTGATCGCTTATGTCCGCCCCTTTATCATCAGCATTCTCGCCCCAAAAGATAACGCAGAGTTTAATTACCGTGAACCTTCACCCAAAGCAATGCAGTGGACGCCATATGCAGTATATGTTTTCATCCTCACTTTACTCCATCATAGCTACCTGGTATTTTTGGAGTGGTTGAACTTTGGAAGCTTTCTCGATTTTTTGATAAAAGTAGTTTGCACTACCGGTATCAGCATGTTACTGATCTTCACGGTGGAATTATTATTCCCGAGAAAATTAAAGTTCCGGACAAATACTGCGTAGATAGCCCCGATAGTTATCGGGTTCGCCACAATAAAAAATACTAAGCAAAACCCAATCACAAAAACTTTTCTTAAAATAGATTTTAATTACAAATAGATTTGGAAACGGTCTTATGTAATTCGTACTTTGTATTTGTATTAAAAAATCTTTTCTTACCCCAGCGTATCATTTTTCGTCTGTACTAAATGTCTGCCTTCAATCAATCAAGAAGCCGTATAATCCGCCTTATTTTCTTATTTGCTTTTATTGTCATCATTGCCCAGTTGTTTTACCTGCAGGTCGTTTCTGGTAAATTTAGCCAGATGGCTGATGATAATGCCATTCTCAGGAAAACCGTGTATCCTCCGCGGGGCTTGGTTTTGGACAGGCACAGGCAGGCAATCCTTAATAACACACTGACCTTCGACCTGATGGTAACACCCTCCCAGGCCAAAGGAATTGACACTATTTTTTTTTGCCGGTTGATGGAAATTGACACTGCAGAATTTCACAGGAGAATTGTCAATGCCATTCTCAAGAATAAATCTTTTCGGCCTTCTGTTTTCGAAGCATCGTTGCCTCCACAGAAGTATGCAAGGATCCAGGAAAATATCTGGCGGTTTCAAAATGGCTTTTACATTCAGGAACGCCCCATCCGTTCTTATCCATTTGCTGCAGCTGCAAACATCGTTGGGTACATTGGTGAAGTGGATACGAATTACCTGAAGAAACATTCAGAAGATGGATATGTGAGCGGCGACTATGCGGGGATGACGGGGCTGGAGGCCAGCTATGAAAAAGTGCTGATGGGAGAACGAGGGGTACAGGTACTTATAAAAGATAATTTTAATCGTATTCAGGGCCCTTATGAAAATGGCGAAATGGACAATGCAGCCGTGGCTGGTAATAATTTGTATACAAGTCTTGATATAGAATTGCAAAAATTCGGTGAAAAATTAATGACCAACAAAGTTGGTTCCATTGTTGCCATTGACCCGAAAACAGGTGGCATCATCGCCATGGTGAGCAGCCCCACTTACAATCCTAACTACTTAACAGGCACTGAAAGACGAAAACACTTTTCTGATCTCTATACCGACCCCCGGTTACCTTTATTAAACCGGGCAGTAAATGCGAGCTACGCTCCGGGCTCTACTTTCAAAACATTGCAGGCACTTGTTGGCCTGGGTGAAGGAGTTATTACTACTAATACCACCTTCAGCTGTTCCGGCGCCTTCTATGGTTGTGGTGGTAATAATCCAATGGGTTGTCTTGACCCGGGCACTTATTTTTTAAAGACGGGGATCACTCATTCCTGCAACACTTATTTCGCTAATGTGATGCAAAGGGTTATTAATAATCCCAAGTTTCCCTCGCAGGACAGCAGCCTGAGAAGCTGGAATAAATACATGTATGCTTTTGGTCTTGGTCACAGGTTGGGAGTAGATGTGCCGACAGAACAAAAGGGTACGATACCGACACCAGAATACTTTAATAAAATATATGGGGTACGCAAATGGGGTTTTTGCAATTACCGTTCTGTAAGTATTGGACAAGGTGAAGTTACTGCTACACCATTGCAGGTGGCAAATGAGATGGCATACATCGCCAATAAAGGCTGGTACCGGATCCCTCATATTGTTGATTCAATCGATGGAGGAGACAAGTTTGGCCTGCTGGATAAATACAAACAGAAGATTGTTCCTATCAATTTATCAGATAGTATTTTTGAAGCCGTACATGATGGCATGCAGGGGGTAATGGAAAGCGGAACAGGCCGGGGTTCAAAAGTTCCGGGGATTACTATTTGTGGAAAAACTGGAACGGTAGAAAATTATTTCCGGGGTGTAAAACAACCCAACCATTCTTTCTTCTGCGCTTTTGCACCAAGAGAAAACCCAAAGATTGCAATCATGTGCGTAGTGGAAAACAGCGGACGTTTTGGTGGTACATATGCAGCCCCTATAGTAAGTCTTATGATCGAAAAATTTATCAATGACACCATAGACGTAAAAAGAAAACTCCTGGCGGAAAGGATGGAAAATATAAACCTCATTCCACCGCTGATGCTGCAAAAGATGCGGCTAAAAGATTCTTTGGCAAAAGCCAAACAAATCGAAAAGGAACTGAAAAACGAATTAAAGAATATAGGAGATACTCTTCAGTCTGAGGATACTTTAACAGAGGCAGAAGTTAAAGCCGGCAATGCAAAAGAAAATAAACTTCCAAAAGATAGCCAGGAAAAGATCCCGGTTAAAAAAGATATGATTTTGCCCGGTGAACAACGCCGGCCGGCCTCAAACAAAAAAGATACCGCTACTTGATAACATATGAATCCGCGAAACCCTGCCATATCAAAAGGAATAGACTGGAGTCTTGCAGGTATTTACCTTTTGCTTGTAGCAATAGGCATTACGGCTATTTTTGCTGCCACCTACAAGGAAGGCGATTCGGTTATTCAAAGCTTTTTAAGATTTAAAACTGATTACAGTAAACAATTTTATTTTTTTGTTATTGGGTTGGTTCTTGGATTTTTAATTTTACTTACTGACAGCAAGTTTTTTTCTGCGACAGCCAACCTTGGATATGCCACAGGCATTTTTCTGCTTTTTTTAGTATTCCCTTTTCACTCTTCGATAAAAGGAACAGAGTCAATCATAAAATTAGGAGCATTTAATTTTCAACCTGCAGAATTTTGTAAGATCTTTGTGGCACTGGCATTGGCCAAGTATCTTTCACGGCCCGAAACGGATTTTTCAAAACCCCGTTCACAAATGATCGCTGCAGGCATAGCTTTGTTTCCTGCTGCACTTACCATTTTACAAAGCGAGACCGGTCTGGCATTAGTTTATTTTTCCTTTTTTATCGTTATGTACCGGGAGGGACTTCCGTCTGTGATATTATTGGTAGGCTTTGCCATTGCTGCATTAATTGTCGCTACAATCGTAATACCACCTAATACATTAGCCATTATCCTGACAGTTATTGCAGCATTACTAATTTACATTTTCCGGAGGCAGATAAAACGCCGTAGCCGTATTCTTACCACTATTATTTTTTTATGGGTGCTTTGTGTCGGGATCCAGCGGTTCGCTGTACCCTATATTTTCAAAAATGTATTACAAAAACACCAGGTAGAACGTATCTATGATTTATTTGGTAAGGACAACCCCTATTTACAAAAAGGTGAATCAGAAACCGCGGAGGAAACAAAAAAAAAGAAAGAAAGCGGCAGCAGTTATAATGTAAGACAATCTAAAATTGCCATCGGAAGCGGACGGATATTTGGTAAAGGCTTGTTGAAAGCAACACAGACCCGTTATGATTTTGTACCGGAACAACGAACCGATTTTATTTTTTGTACCGTGGGAGAAGGCTTCGGGTTTACAGGCAGCATGGTGCTACTGGGTTTATACCTTATCCTGCTTTTGCGAATTGTAAGAGTGGCAGAAAGGCAACGGAGTACATTTAGCCGGTGTTACGCATACGGGGTAGCGGCAGTTTTCTTTTTTCATATTGCCATTAATGTAGCGATGACGATTGGCCTGGCACCAGTGATTGGCATTCCGCTTCCCTTTGTTAGTTATGGGGGCACCTCATTACTTACTTTTACTATTCTTCTTTTTATTTTAATACGATTGGATGCTGACAGGCAGATGGTAATAAGATAATTTTTGAAAGTGGAATTGGAAAATTGAATAATTGTGTTGCAATTTGCAACTTCCTTATATATTATGCGAATTATCCCCTTATCTGAAGGCACTTTTACAATTGATAAAACAAAACTCTTTGTTCCCTTTGATGAAGGCAGGGATAATTTACAAGAAAGGCCCATTGGCAGTTTGATGGTGGAAGTGCAGCCCTTTGTTGTTATTACTTCAAAAGATATTTTATTGCTGGATACCGGTCTTGGTTTTGAAAAGAATGGAGCATTGGAGCTTCATCAAAACCTGATGGATGCTGGTATCAATCCTTCTGAAGTTACCAAAGTTCTGATGTCTCATTTGCATAAAGATCATGCCGGAGCGGTTGGGGTAGAACGGGAGGGATTGGGCGGCAGGCTTTCATTGCCCAACGCAACTTATTATGTACAAAGAACTGAACTGGCTTTTGCTTTTGAAAAAGGATTTCCTTCTTATATAACAGAAGAATTAGAATGCCTTCAAAATGCGGAGCAAGTAGTGTTGTTAGAAGGCAATGGAACGATTGATGATCATATTCATTACGAAATTACCGGTGCCCATTCCCTTTACCACCAGGTATTTTGGATAAAAGAAAATGAGGAAACAATATTCTATGGTGCAGATGATGCACCACAGTTACAACAGATGAAGCATAAATTTTCCGCTAAGTATGATTATGATGGAAAGAAAGCGATGGAACTGCGGCAGCAATGGTGGGAGATAGGTGAAAAAGAAAAGTGGACTTTTCTTTTCTATCATGACGTAAAAAATCCGGTTTGGAAGTTTTAGTAAGAAAATAACTAAAACCGCCAGCTTTAAAAGCCAGCGGTTAATATTGTAATGCTATAAAATATTTTTATTCTAAAAGAATAGATCTTGATCTGCGGGGCTGTGTCCTGTCTCCCCTGTTTTCCCTTATGATTTTTATTGCTTCCTGGCGGAAATTATCTTCATACTGGAAGACCTTGTTAGCCCGTTGCTCATCCATAATTTGCCTGAACTCACCACGGTACCGTAAGCGGAGTTCAATTATTTTTTGCTGCATCACCAGCCGGTCTCCTTTGTTTTGCTTATGTGTTTGCGCAAACTCACGGAAGTAGCGGACAAAAACCGGGGAAAATCGTTCTGTTTCAGCTCTTGAAAGACCCAGTTTTTTCTGGATATATTCTTTCATTCTCTCCTGTATTTTACCAGCCTGTTGTGCAGGTTCATCATTCTGCGAAAAGGCTGCAAAACCTGGAAGTAAGAATAAAAATAATATAAGTAACCACTTTTTCATTTTCGCTTAGTTTGTCAGTAAGACCTCCTGAATGTCTTCTGTTTGTTCCTGGAAATCTTTCAGTTCTTCTTCAGAAATACCCTGCAATAAATTTTTTACCTCATCTGATTTTTTACCAGTGTTTACCTGTGCTGTCTCATCACCGCTCATACCAGCATCCATAAAATCCATCAGCTTATCTTTCTGTGTTTCATCCATTTTCTTTACATCACGGGTAAATTTAGCCAGTGCTTTACCACCTGATTCTTTTTCACTACGGGAGAATAAAAATCCAGCCATTACAAATAACCCGGTAATGACAGCCGCTGCCGCATAGCGGAACCATTTGCGGCTGGTAAGTGAAATAATTTTTGAAGACGGATCATTTTCTCCAACATTTATTTTTTCAGTTAACGTTTCAAAATATTGCCGGGGAACAGAGTAAGGCATTTGTTTTTTCAAACCACTCAATAATGGCGAAAGTGTTTCTAATTCTTCTGTTACTGTCTGGTGATCGTTGTTGTCATTTACCGATTTTTCTCCAAGCTCTTCGAAATAGCCAACAGGAACAGCATACGGCATTTGTTTAGATATACGGCTCAGCATCGGGGACAAATAGCTCAACTCTTCCACCGCATTGACAGCCTCTGATGCTTTAATACGATTCAGCACTTGTGCTAGCACATCATCAAAATATCCAACCGGAACGGTATACACATTCTTCGGAGTAATGGTTGCCAGGCTACTCTTCAACTCAATTAATTCTTGCAATATGTTGTCTTTCTGTATCATTTTACCGTTCTAAGATGGATTTTGCTGCTCAAAGTTTAATGATTTAGCATATAATCCTCAACTTTTTTGACTGCATGGTGATAACTTGCTTTCAGGGCTCCTTCGCTGGTGTCCAATACCCGGCTCATTTGCTCGTAGGGCATCTCATCATAATACCGTAATCCAAATACAATGCGCTGCTTTTCAGGCAATTGCTGGATGGCTAACTGAAGCTTCCACTCAATTTTGTTGGAATCAAAATGCTTATCAGCTTTTATCTTATTACTCAGTCCGCTTTCCACATCACTAAGGCTTACGGAAGATCTTTTTTTCTGTTGTTCTAGGTAAGTCAGGCATTCATTGGTGGCAACCCGGTAAAGCCAGGTATATAGCTGGCTGTCTTCCCGAAATTTTTCCAACCCATTCCACACCCGGATCAATACGTTTTGCAGCACATCATTAGCATCATCATGTTCTATCACCATCCGTCGGATATGCCAGTACAATTTCTCCTGGTATTTTTTAATAATGCTGGTATAAGCTCTTTCTTTCGTAACCGGGTTACGGAATTGTACCAGCAATTCAGTATCGCTTGTTATAGTCAGGGACATTAATATCGGGCTTTGGTTCGGTTAGAATATTGGAAAGGGGTTTTGTTTAAGCGATGTCTTTACTTTCTAAAAATAAAAAATGATAAGCAGTAAAACAAGGTAATTTTATCTGCATCTTATTTATCATCTTTTTTATGATGAAAGGGTGCTTTTAAAACAAAGCCAATTCCAACCCGAAAAGGGTAGTAATAAAAATTAAAATCTTTCCTGTTAAGCCGGCTAGTGCTTACCAAAAAAGTTTGCAGGCCCAGCGATTGGTTTTTATTAAAAAAATATTTTACATCCAGCGAAAAGTCAAGAAAAGATGACCATTTGGGATAGGCAAAAGGAGGAAGATTGTAAGCTGTTTGTTCATTGTAAGTATAATCTGTTGTTACATTGTTATACCCGGTATAGTTAAATCTTGTGCTTAGAGACCCATGAACCCGGTCCTCATAAAAGTTTAAACTGCTTTGCAAAAACCACCTGTCTATATCGCTTTTATAAAAATTTAATTTTGGTGAAACTGATGGTGTCGGGGAAACTTCAAACAGAGATTCATGCATCTCAAACTTGTTTTTTATAATTCCCGCAAAAAATGAAATAAAAACAGAATTCTTGTCCCTGGATATTGGAAAGAAATACCCCGCCCCGGCATGAAAGCCATTATGCTTGTATTCTAAAATGGAACTATCACGACTGGAAGAAAAAAAATTATACTGCTGCTCTCTGTCTGTATTTTTATAAAAATTTAAACCTGCAATCACTGCTATATGTTTACCAATAGCATAGCCACCGTTTACATCAAATCCCCGGGGAGAACTATATGTTGCTGTAAAATTATAATCTCCCGCCTTTTGTAAAGAGGGGTCATTTACCTGTGTGGGGGTATAAATTTTTCTTTCAATTGTACAACTGCTGATTAATGCAATTGATGCAGTAAGCAGGATAAGAAAAGGTTTCATATTGTTATATGACTTATTCCGGCGGAAAATTGCTGCCTGAAAAATTATTTTCTCGCCATTACCTTTTCTGCTGCCGTCACAATATCCGGTATATCCAATCCATATTTTTTAAGCAAATCCATTGGCTTACCGCTTTCTCCAAACGTATCTTTGGTGCCAACATATTCAATTGGAACAGGAAAGTTTTTTGCAGCAACCTGTGCAATAGCATCACCAAGACCACCAATAATATTGTGTTCTTCTGTAGTTACGGCACATTTTGTTTTGCGAAGAGATGTAATAACTGCGCCTTCATCCAATGGTTTGATAGTATGAATGTTTATTACCTCAACACTAATTCCTTTTTCCTGCAGAATAACTCCGGCCTGAATAGCATTCCATACTAAATGCCCGCAGGCGAAAATGCTTACATCTGTTCCTTCTGAAAAATATTGTGCTTTGCCAATTTCAAAAGATTTGTCAGCCGTGAATATTGGCCATACTGGTCTGCCGAAACGAAGATAAACCGGTCCCTGGTATTCTGCAATGGCTTCGGTGGCTGCTTTTGTTTGTGCATAATCACAGGGAACTATTACCGTCATGCCTGGTAACATTTTCATCAAACCAATATCTTCCAGTATCTGGTGAGTAGCTCCATCTTCACCCAATGTAAGACCTGCATGTGATGCACAGATTTTTACATTCTTACCACTGTACGCAACAGATTGACGAATCTGATCGTACACCCTGCCGGTAGAAAAATTGGCAAAGGTGGTAGTATAAGGAATTTTCCCTCCGATAGTCAGACCTGCTGCAATGCCTATCATATTGGCTTCGGCAATTCCTACCTGTATAAAACGTTCAGGAAATTCTTTCATGAACTGGTTCAGCTTTAATGAACCAGCCAAATCTGCCGTAAGGGCAACTATATTTGAATTCTTTCTTGCCGCTTCTACAATGCCATCACCAAAGCCACTGCGGGTATCTTTATTTCCGGTTGATTGAATTTCCTTTAACATGACTGATTTTTAGATGCCGCAAAAGTAAGGCTAAGAAGGGAAAAAAAAATTAGGTATATAGGGTAAATAGGGTTGAGCAGGAGTAAGGTCTTTATATTCCTTATCTACTTTATACCCAACAAAACAAGTTTACCTAATTCAACTCACCTGGCTGACCGGTAAAAACTGTTTCGTCTGCTTTCATCCGCAATTCCCATTTCCAGGCAGTAGATAACATATCATCGAGGGAATATTGAGGATTCCAACCAAGTAATTTTTTGGCTAAATCATTATTGGCATAAACTGCTACCACATCGCCGGGGCGGCGGGGGCCTAATTCATAATTTAATTTTATACTACTTACTTTCTCAAAAGCATTAATAGCCTCTAGTACAGAAACACCATTGCCGCTACCCAGGTTGAAAATTTCACAATACCCTGTATTTTTTTCTTCTTCCAGGTATTTCATTGATAAAGTGTGGGCATTGGCCAAATCGCAGATATGAACATAATCTCTGATGCAGGAACCATCTCTTGTGGGATAATCAGTGCCATGCACAAACAATTTAGGAATACGACCGATAGCAGTTTGCGTTATGCCCGGAATAAGATTTTCGGGTTTACCTATCGGCATTTCTCCGATAGCAGTGGAAGGATGGGCGCCAACAGGATTGAAATATCTTAACAGGATACTTTGTGTACCTGAATTTTTGGAAAACTCGTTTACAATTTGTTCACCCATTTGTTTAGTGTATCCATACGGTGATTCTGCTGGCTTAAGTACAGTTTTCTCCGTAACCGGAATTTCATCCGGATTACCATACACCGAACAGGAAGAGGAAAAAATAAAATGAGGTGTTTGAAATTCCTCCACACATTTCAGCAGGTTGATTAAGGAAGTTAGATTATTCTCAAAATACATCAGCGGTTTGGTAACCGATTCGCCTACTGATTTATAAGCTGCAAAATGAATAATGCCTTTGATGTCTTCGTTCTCCTGGAAAATGGCAAACGTATCATCAAAATTGCATAGGTCAACTTTGTAGTTTTTTACTTTTTTGCCGGTTATTTGTTCAATGCCTTTTAATACATTGTCACTTGACCGGGAGTTGTTGTCAACTGAAATAACATTGTAGCCATTTTCAATAAGGTCTACGATTGTGTGGGAACCTATGTAGCCGCAGCCACCTGTTACTAATATTTTACTCATAAAAAATCCCGACAAAAGTCAGGATTTTTTTGCAATACAGAAGAGTAAGTTTATGCTACCCAATTTACTATGAAATAAATGCCGGCAGCAAGTAATCCACTAATAGGAATAGTTAATATCCAGGCCCAAAGTAAGTTTAACGTTACACCCCAACGGACTGCGGAAAGTCTTTTGGTTGCCCCCACTCCCATAATGGCACCCGTAATGGTATGAGTAGTACTTACAGGAATTTTTAATGCTTCAGTTACAAATAAGGTTATGGCTCCGGCAGTTTCTGCAGCTACTCCTTCAAATGGGGTTACTTTAGTAATCTTGGTTCCCATTGTTTTTACAATTTTCCATCCGCCACTCATAGTTCCCACCCCGATGGCTGCGTAACAGGCAATGGGCACCCAGTTTGGCATGTCTTTGAAACTCTCAATGTTCCCTCCCGCTATTAATGCTGCTGTGATAATACCCATAACTTTTTGCGCATCATTTCCACCATGACCAATACTAAAGGCAGCAGAAGAAACCAGCTGCAGGCGTTTGAACCATTGCTTGGCACGATGAGCATTCAGTGAACTTAGCCATAGAGAAAATATGGCCATTACTGCCAGGATAAAAGATAGTAATATCCACTTGAAATTTTTTGAATGGAAGATTACCTTTAAGGTATAAGCCTCATAATCCGATTTAAGCTTAGTTGGATCTGTTTCCAGTTTATAGTAAAGGAACAAAACCACAAATACCAGCATTAAAATTCCAAATATTTTAGAAGCCCATCCTTTCTTAAAGGAATTGAGAAACCAGAGTGACATTATAAATGCCATTATCATTCCTATCAGGGGGGCTAAAAATATAAAACTGGCTGTTTTAATAATGATCGTTGAGTTAACAGAGTCAAATCCGCCGCTGGCAACAGCTGCACCCGCAAAACCACCAATCAATGTGTGGGAGGAAGAAGAAGGTATGCCGAACCACCAGGTCAGCAGGTTCCAGATGATGGCGGCTACCAGACCTGAAAATATTACAATCATCATTTTACCCCCTGAAATATGATCCGGTCTTACTGTTTTAGCTACGGTGTCTGCTACGCCATGATCTTTGAATATAAAAAAGGCCAGCGAGTTAAAAAGGGCGGCCCATAATACCGCCTGGAAAGGAGTGAGGACCTTCGTGGAAACCACGGTGGCTATGGAATTGGCGGCATCATGAAAACCATTGATGTAGTCAAAAATCAGGGCCAGAACTATTATCGTAATAAGAAAAGGTGTCATAAAAAATGGGCAAATGTGCTGATGTGCAAAGGTGCTAATGTAGTTTCCGATGGGGCGGAGTTCAAAAGCAATTATTACATAAGCTTATTAGCGAATTGGTTTATGCGTATTTTATAATGATAGATTCTATCACATTACTTGCATCTTCACACTTGTCAGTTACTATTTCCATCACCTGGTAGATCTCTCTTTTCTTAATAACTTCTTTAGCATCGGGTTCGGTAGCAAATAGTTTTTCAATGCTGAAGTCGAAAACATCATCAGCCTGGTTTTCTATACTGTTGATTTTTACCAATGCCTCAGTAATGTTGCGCATATTTTTCATATCCCTGAGTTCTACAACAGCAATTTTTACCTGTGTGGCTCCCTGCTCTATCAATTCAGCAAATTTTTGCATACCTGTATCGTTGGGGTTGACACGGTAGAAATTTATTTTTTTACCTGCTGAATATATGTAGTCAGCAATATCATCTAATGATGAGGCAAGAGAATGTATGTCTTCCCTGTCGAAAGGGGTAATAAAGTTGCGGCCTAGTTCTGTAAACAGGTTATGTGTCAGCTCGTCATTGGCATGTTCAAGATCTTCCAATTGGATAATAAGTGCAGCTCTTTTATCAAAGTCTGGTTCGGCCACTACCGCTTTTAACAGCGACCCCATTTTTTCTACGTTATTAGCTACTTTTTCAAATAGTTCATAAAACACCCTGTTCTTCGGCATGAAGATTTTGAGGAAAGATTGTAGTGCCATTATTATAAGTTTTTTAATCCGTCAAAAACGAAATTGTTTGCAAAAATACCTGTGTTCTTTAGGTGGCTTACGATGTAAAGGAGAATTAATAATTATTTAATATAGAAATAAAATTAGGATAACAATTCAATAACAAACACTTTATATTGCAGCATTTTCAGGCCTTATTATGATTTTTGTAATAACAATACTCCAAAAAGTCGTTTTAGCGGGAATTTTTACCCTGTTACTTTCTGTAGCCGCCTATTCCCAAAGATACCTTGCTGATATTGACTCCTCTTTTTTTATAAAAGACACCGTGCGGCCGGTTATTAAACGGTTTGAAAATTTACGGATTACCGGCTACATACAGCCTCAATTTCAAAAAGCACAGTCAGACGGGGCTCCATCTTTTGCCGGGGGCAATTTTTCCGCTTTTTCAAGCAGTCGTTTTATGCTCAGAAGAGCAAGGGTAAAAATTGATTACCTGCTGCCATCAAAAACCAAGTATCCCAGAGCTCTTTTCTCTTTCCAGATAGATGCGACCGAAAGAGGAGTAATTGTACGGGATATGTTTTTAAAACTTTTTGAAATCAAAAGAAATATTCTTTCCCTAACCACCGGTTTATTTGCCCGGCCTTTTGGTTACGAGGTCAATCTGTCTTCCACCTTCAGGGAAACACCGGAACGAGGAAGAATGTCCCAAATATTAATGCCGGGAGAAAGAGATCTGGGAATTATGGTTTCTTATGAACCCCAGGAAAAAAAACACAGGCTCTCACATATAAAATTTGATGTCGGTTTTTTTAATGGACAGGGACTTGCCGGCACTACTGATTTTGACGATCATAAAGACCTTATCTCAAGACTTTTTATTAAGCCATATTCTTTTAAAAAAGTTGATTTATCCGGTGGGCTTTCTTATCTGCGTGGCGGATTGAAAAACGGAACCAAATATGTTTATGAAAGTGGCAGAGCTGCTAATGGAGATAAAATTTTCGTAGTGGACTCATCTTTGGCAAATCTTGGCAGATCATCTCCCCGTCACTATTACGGAGCTGATGTGCAGGTAAAACTCCATCATGGCTGGGGCGAAACAGAATGGAGAGCAGAATATTGGTTTGGCACACAACCCGGAACATCTACAACTACCGCTAATCCAGGCATACTACCTAATTCTAATGGCATACCGCTGCCCACTTATGTAAGGCACTATGATGGAGCCTTTCTACTATTTCTTCAAAACATTATTAATAAAAACAATCAACTATTGGTAAAGTATGATTGGTATGATCCCAATATTAAAGTAGAAAAAATGGAAATTGGTAAATCTGGAACCAATCTTACCACTGCAGATGTAAAATTTTCTACCCTCGGTGTCGGTTTTGTCCGCCACCTGAATTCTCAAACTAAATTGATTCTTTATTACGATTTTGTAAAGAACGAAACCACACAGATAGCTGGTTTTAGCACAGACTTAAAGGATAATGTCTTCACCTGCCGTCTCCAATTCAGGTTTTAGCAGGCCTTAACATTCCGGTAATATACAGGATACAATTGCATAACAGGGCAGTAACATGCTGGTAACTTACCATGGCCACCTTTGCCCGAAATAACCGAATATGTATTTCAGGCTGCGATTGATTTTATCTGTCATTTTAATAGGACTATTTTCTGTTGCCCAAACACAAAATGTAAAGCTTAGCGGTAAAGTGCTGAATGAAAAAAATGAACCTCTAGCCGGGGTGTCTGTAAAAATTGTTGGTGGCGGGGGTACTACTACAGATATTGAAGGAAGATTTTCATTAAATCTTATTCCAGGAAAAAAATATGATATAGAAATTAGTGCAATAGGATATGCTACCAAAAATATTATAGAAACAGAAGTATTAGCAGGGCAGGTAAATGATTTGAGCATCACCTTAGAAGTAAAAGCACAGACAGGTGATAATGTGGTGGTGAGTGCAAAAACTTCTACTGCCCGTAAGGAAACAGTGAATGCTATTATTGCTTTTCAAAAAAATACCAATACAGTTGCTTCAGTTATTTCTGCTGAAAGCATCCGCCGTTCTCCGGACAGAAATACCGGCGAAGTATTAAAACGTACACCCGGTGCCAGCATACAGGAAGGAAAGTTTATTATCATCAGGGGATTGGCAGACCGCTACAACCAGGCCATGCTGAATGGTATATTATTAACCAGCACTGAACCTGACAGAAAAACTTTCTCTTTCGATTTGATTCCTGCCTCTATGATTGATAATATTATTATCAACAAAGCATTCGTTCCTGAATATCCCGGTGAATGGGCAGGTGGATTGATACAGGTTAATACAAAAGATATTCCGGCTAAAAACTTCTTTACGGTACAGATAGGAACCGGGTTTAATTCTCAGACTATCGGTAAGAAATTTTACAAGGATACTCAAGGCGGAAAAACAGACTGGCTTGGTTTTGATGATGGCACAAGAGCACTGCCATCAAGCTATACCAGGAAAGCGGAGTTTGATATTTTATCACCTGCCGAGAAAACGGCAATCGGTAAACAAATGCGTAATGCATGGACAGCAAAAGAAACTTCGGTTCCGGTTAATGTTTCTTTTCAGATGAATGGCGGATTTACCCGTAAATTATTTGGAAAAACAGTCGGCGGTACATTGGGTATTACTTACAACAAAAACAATCGTTTCCTGAAATTAGTAAACAGGTCAAATGCCTTATCAGGAAATGTGTTCAGTACCAACTATGATTTTAATGATGACCGTTATGTACAGGACGTTACGGTGGGTGCATTGGGAAGTTTCTCTATGCAAATAAATCCATTGAATAAAATTTCGGTAAAGTCTATAATCAATATCAATTCGCCCAATACAGTTACCCGCCGCAGTGGACTCGACTTCAACAGGGATGAAGAGATAATGGCTACGGAACTTTCTTTTAAACAAAATACTTTTTTTACTGTACAGGTAAATGGTGAACACGGTATTGCAAAACCTTTAAAATTAAAATGGTACGGCGCCTTTAATATTTTAGATGGGTATATACCTGATCAGCGGCGTATTGCGTATTCAAAAAGCAGGAATACACAAGACCCATTCCGGTTGCTAATCTCCAATACACTTTCTCAGCAAAGTGGCAGCCGCATATACCAGAGTCTGAGTGATTATATCTATACAGCAGGTGGCGATCTTACTTATAATTTTAACTGGTTGA
>JBKJLR010000378.1:0-3563 GCA_046596865.1 Chitinophagaceae bacterium | reverse complement strand
TTCCGCAGCCGGATTTGCCATTACTATATGACCAGTTCCATTGGTAAGAATAATTCCTTCCGTTGAATTTTCAAACAAAGAATTCATGTGGTCATGGTCAAGCATAGTAGCACATTTAGTTATTTATTTTTAAGTAAATATAGTGCAGTGCAACCAGTGCTTTTATATTAAAAGAAATCAGTTATAAATAAACAGGTTTTATTATAAGGCTTTCCCTTTATCCATTTTGAAGGGTTATATCCCTGATGGAGCCAATGTTATAGCTTGCTGTACTAATGGTCTAGTAACTGCAGAAAACTCCCGTACAGCATTCAGCAATGCGGCAATATTCTCTATTCTCACATTATTATAATCAGTGAGCATTGTTTTTTTTGCAGCAGGGTCTTTTCTCAACCGGGCTCCCATTTTCAGCATCCACCTGTCTTTCCACGAAAGTTTCTGCATAATCATTCTACCGGGCAGAAAATAAAACTCACAGTTCTTCAGTATTGCTGACGGAATACTTGCCCGGTTATAAGCTTGCCGTTTTTCTTTTTCCTCTGGTGGCGTAGCTGCTACCTGGAACAGAAAGATTTTTTTTCCACGGAGACAAGCCATATTATTCTTCAGCCACTTTTGTATTTGTAATTTGCCAATATATACACTAGTACCAATCAACAGGAAATCATAGTAACTTAATTCATTTTCCTTAATATCCTTTGAATCTGCCACTGGCAAACCCAATTCTCCTCCTATCCATTTTGCATATTGCTTAGTAGCTCCGTATTTTCCTTTGTAAATAACAATTCCTTTCATGATAACTGATTTTAATTTATTTTCTTAACCCGGCAGGTGTTGATACCTAATAAGGAATAAAACGGACACGAACCAACCAGGCTTGTTAGCAGAAAAATAGCACCAACACCTAATAATACATAAGCAAGTATTCCCACAATAGAGTTGTTTATAAAAAGTACTGCTATTGCTGCTGCAATAAGCACCCGGATGATACGGTCTGTATTTCCCATGTTATTTTTCATAATCGTATAATTTAATTCAAATTTATCGATCAATACACAGGCAGGGCCTGATACTAATCAGCATAGAAAATGACTTTGAAACACTATTGGCTTTCTTTTGGAGCATATTATAATCAGGAATAAAACTGACCATAGTCATTTTATTAGATAAAAACAGCAATTACCTTTATAGTTGAAATTAAAAATCATGAAAACAATTATTGTCCCCACCGATTTTTCACCAATCTCAATAAATGCTGCAAATTTTCCCGCCGATATGGCAATATCAATCAATGCCAACATTTTATTGCTCAACGTCTATAATATCACCGTTGGTTATTCAGCAGAAGTGCCACTTATGCTGATTTCCGTAGATGAATTGAAACAAACCTCCGAATCTCAACTGGAAGAACTCAAAGCAAAAATTCTTCATGTCAATTCTGGTAAAATAGAAATAACGACGGAGGCCCTGATGGGAAATATAGTTGACGAACTGGAAGAATTATGTACAACCATTCAACCTTTCGCCGTTGTGATGGGAGCAAAAGGAAAAACTGGTATTGAAAAAGTAGTTTTTGGCAGTACTACATTGACTGCTATCCGCCATCTTACCTGGCCGGTGATTTGTGTGCCACCTGGTAAGAAGTATGGTAAGGGTATCAAAAAAATCGGCTTTGCCTGTGATTTCAGGGAGGTAATAGAAACCACACCCGTACAATTCATCAAACAAATGGTGAAAGAGTTCAATGCTGAACTCCACATATTAAATATTGATAACAAGGAGAAACATTTCCGCTCTGGAACACCGCATCAATCTTTCCTGCTGCACAACCTGCTGGAAGACATAAAGCCGGATTATCATTTCATAAATAACGCAGATGTGGAAGATGGCATCAATGAGTTTGCTGAAAAAAATAACCTGGACCTGGTTATTGCCGTACCCAAGAAACATAAACTGCTGGAAGGTATTTTTAAACCCAGCAGTACCCGTCAATTGGTTTTCCAGTCACATGTTCCTGTCATGTGTGTGCATGAATAGACCATCAGGTTTTAAGTATTTTGCTTAGTAAAGTTGCTTGTCACTATGCATTCAATAACTCTTTTTCAATAGTCATAGCTTTTGAAAAAAGAATGGATTGTTCCAGGTACAGATGCTGCATTAAATCGTTATCTAATTCTCTAAGCCTGGCAATTACAACTTTATGGCTGATGCATACATTCTCCGGGGAAGTGTACTGATTAGTTAACGTCCGGATCGAAAAAATAATATCATTTACCGTTTCATGCTCTTTAAACATTGTTTCTTCTATTGGCTTACGCATTGTACGGACAAACAAAGCAGCGTATGGCTCCTTATGTTTATCAGCATGAACTATCTCCCGGATATAAGGAAATAATACTTCTTCTTCCCGCTGCATGGATAATAACAGTTGTTTTATCAGCAAATCAAACTGTTTCTCCAATTCAACCAGGTAAGTAAATTTTTTACTATGCTCTTTTGCAAATTCACTCAGCATCAGTTGTGTTTCCGGCAATGATTTTTTTAAATAGTGGTGATGCACATTGATTAGATAATTTATCAGGAAATCAAGATCCCATTCTGCAAAATCAAGCTGTGTGGATACATGAACAGTCCGGATGGCTGCCTCCAGTTCTATCTGCACTTTCTCCGCATCAATACCCTGCATCTCACAAGCCATATCTATCGGCCATTTACCACCACAGCAATAACCGATACCATGCCTTCGAAAAACATCTGCGGTTCGATAATCTTTCGCCACTATTTCAGCCACCAAGGATTTACGGTTTATTTCAAACGGTTTTAAAAACATATCATGTTGGGTTGTGAAACAAATTAAATAAGACCCGGAATCAAAAACGATGATTTAAGTCATGTCGGCATATTAATAATCAGATAGCCCTTAATATTCCGATAAAACAATTAAAATAGAGAATCGCTTCAGAAGAACTGATTAGTATCAGTCCAAGCTTTGATGCACATCATATTCAGTAATTATGTTCGGTAATAAATTTGTGTCATTAAAGCTATGTCTGTCTTTTTAGCAGTTGGCTGCATAATTGCAGCTTACAAACTGATGACAACTACTCTTTTTTAAATTCAAAAAAAATAAAATGAAAATCTTCCAACTATTTACCGTTGCCTTTCTTACAACAACCTTCCTCGTTTCCTCCTGTGGCAGCGAAGGAGAAAAAAAAGAGGAGAAACCAGCAGAGGTGACGGAAACCACTACCAATCAGCCGGAAACTCATGGTACAGAAGTAAAGCCGGGTGATGTTACACTAACCACTCCGCTTAACCCACAATGGGTAATTGCGGGGAAAAGCATCTACGAATTGAAATGTCAGTCCTGCCATAAGTTAACCGACGAAAGGTTAGTTGGCCCTGGTTGGAAAGGAGTTACTAAAAGAAGAGAACCACATTGGGTGATGAATATGATAACAAATGTTGAAATGATGCTGGAAAAAGATCCTGAAGCACAAAAATTATTAGAGCAATGCCTGGTTCGTATGCCCAACCAGAATATAACCAAAGATGATTCCCGT
>JBKJLR010000357.1:0-3714 GCA_046596865.1 Chitinophagaceae bacterium | reverse complement strand
GCATCCGGAATTACAGGGCTTACGCAGATGGATGCTTGGCACAAAAGATGCCCATGGTTTATATGAGCAATTTGGCTGGACAGTATTGGATGAAGATACCCGAAAGCGATTTATGCAACGTCACAGTAAGAATGCCTATAAATAATTATTAGTTTGCCAGTTTTGTAACGGCAGCGTTTACTTTTTTGAATGGAAAGGAATCAATGACATTTTGCATATGTTTTTTTATTTCCTCTGTGCATAGATTTCCAATACTTCCTTCGTGACTGTGATTAATATTGGTATCATATCTGAAATTTCCGGCTTCAATATCCAATCCTACTTTTTTATATGCATCCCGGAACGCCATTCCTCCATTTACCAGTTTATTTACTTCTTCTACGCTGAAAAGATATTTGTATTTCTCATCCGCCAGGATATTTTTTTTGATTTCAATATTGGAAAGCATTAATCCTGCCATCCGAATACATTCTCTGAGTGTTGTAAAGGCGGGGAACAGATGTTCTTTCAGCAATTGCAAATCCCGATGATATCCGGAAGGCAAGTTGGTAGTCATCAACATAATTTCATTCGGCAATGATTTGATGCGGTTACAATGACTACGAATCAATTCAAATACATCGGGATTTTTTTTATGCGGCATAATGCTGCTGCCGGTAGTCAATTCCGGGGGAAAGCTGATAAAGCCAAAGTTTTGATTCAGGTACAGACAGGCATCCATGCTGAGTTTGGCAAGGGTGTCTGCTATATTAGACAGGGATTGCGCAACAATGCGTTCAGCTTTTCCCCGTCCCATTTGTGCATAGACAACATTGTAATTCAACTCATCAAAACCCAATAGTTTGGTGGTCAATGTTCTGTTAATAGGAAAAGAAGATCCATAGCCGGCAGCCGAACCTAAGGGGTTTTTATTTACAATATCATAAGCTGCTTTTATTGTCACAGTATCATCTGCCAGGCTTTCTGCATATGCACCAAACCAAAGACCGAACGAAGAAGGCATGGCTAATTGCAGATGTGTGTAGCCAGGTAATAAATGATCTTTATATTTTTCACTTTGTGATTGAAGAAGTTGAAAGAAGGACTGAATAGTTTTTACGAGTTCTTCCAGTTCATTCCGGAGAAATAATTTTATATCCACCAGCACCTGGTCATTGCGACTTCTTGCACTGTGAATCTTTTTGCCGGTATCTCCCAGTTTTTGTGTGAGTAATAATTCTATTTGTGAGTGTATATCTTCTACCTCATCCTCTAGCCTGAATTCACCTTTTTGTATTTGCTGATAAATGTTCTTTAATGCTTCTTGTAATTGTGATAATTCATCTTTTGTCAATAAGCCAATAGATTCCAGCATTTCTATATGAGCCAAAGAACCCAGTACATCAAAAGCAGCCAGGTACATATCCATTTCCCGGTCTTTGCCAACGGTAAAAGTTTCTACTTCTTTACCCTCTACACCTAAAGGGGAGTTATCCTTATTCCATATTTTCATACCAGTTGATTAAGGAGTTGTATATATATTTCAATCCCATTCTTTATTTCATCAACATAAATATACTCATCAGCCGTGTGACTTCGGGCAGAATCTCCGGGTCCTATTTTCAAAGCAGGAAAAGGCATCAGGGCTTTGTCAGAAGTGGTAGGGGATCCGTAATAAGTTATGCCAAGACTAAGACCGGCTTTTACCAATGGATGTTCCAATGGAATGGATGTTGATCGAAGCCTTGTGCTTCTTGGTTTTACCCCACATTGCACATTTGCATTTATTATCTCCAGCACTTCTTCAAAACTATACAACTCATTTATTCTTGTATCCACCACAAATTTGCATTGTGCCGGAACAACATTGTGTGCCTTATTTTCTGTTTCAATAACCGTCACAGTCATTTTATTGGCTCCCAATAAATCAGAAATTTTGGGAAACTGGTAGCTACTGAACCAGTCAATATCTTTTAGTGCTTTGTAAATGGCATTCTCCCCTTCATTTCTTGCTGCATGCCCGGCTTTTCCATCACTCATACAATCCAATACCATCAAACCTCTTTCTGCCACTGCCATTTGCATCTGTGTAGGTTCACCTACAATCGCAAAATCAATTGCTGGCAAATAGGGTAATGTATATTCAATACCACCGCTACCGGATATTTCTTCTTCAGCCGTTGCTGCAAATATTATATTATACTTAGAGTCCGTTTTGTCATAATAATAAAGAAAGGCGGCCATAAGCGAAACTAAACATCCGCCAGCATCATTACTACCCAAACCAAATAATTTCCCATCTTCCACTACAGGAGAAAAGGGATTTTTAGTGTTTTGCCCATTTGGTTTTACTGTGTCATGATGAGAGTTGAGGAGGATAGTAGGTTTGCTTTCATTATAAAATTTATTCAGGGCAAATACATTATTACCAACTCTTGTGGCGGCGATAATTTTTTCAGCCAAAAATTTTCCAATGGTACTTGCCGTTTGGTCTTCTTCCTTACTAAAAGAGGGGGTTGCAATGAGTTGTTTTAATAACTCAACTGCTTCGTTTTGTAATGCAATAAGATCTTTATTCATTAGTTATGCTTGTGCCGGATGTTCCTGCAATTAATGCCTTCAATTGTTCTGCTTTTCCGATAATGATTTTGTTTACCCCGCTGTTCAAAGCTATAAAAGCATTATCCAGCTTGGGAATCATTCCGGCAAATATTTTAGCCCCCCCAATCCCCGCAAGCGGGGCTTTGAGTTGCTCATAGTAAGTTGCTGTTATCACAGGTATAACTGAGGTTTCGTCATTAACATCCAGCAGCACCCCACTTTTTTCAAAAGAATAAATCAATGTTACTTCATATAATTGTGACAGTGTCTTTGCAATTTCCTGGGCAATAGTATCAGCATTGGTATTGAGTAATTGTCCTTTACCATCATGTGTAATGGGAGCAGCCACAGGTGTAAGACCTAGGGCTAGTAGCTCATCCCAAAACATACCCATCATCTCTCCTGGTTGTATGTCACCCACAAAACCATAATCAATTTCTTTAACTGGCCGTCTGATTGCAGGAATTAAATTTGCATCTGCCCCGGTAATGCCTAATGCATTACAATCGAAAGCTTGTAACTGCGCTACTATTTTTTTATTAATTAAACCGGCATATACCATCGTAACTACATCCAGCGTTGCTGCATCAGTTATTCTTCTGCCATCGGCATATTTACTTTCAATGCCAAGTTGTTCACCAATTTTGCTGGCCACTTTTCCTCCACCATGTACTAAAATCTTTTTTGTATTAATAGCTGCAAATTCTTTCAGGAATGAAGAAAGTTTTTTTTCATCATCAATAATATTCCCACCAATTTTTATAACATATAACTTATCCATTGCCTTTTAATATTTCTGAAAGAACTGCCTGTGCTCCCCAAACCCTGTTGGCGGCCTCCTGTGTTATAATGCTGTTGGGGCCATCCAGGATCTCATCACTAAGTTCCACATTCCTTCTAACTGGGAGACAATGCATTACTTTGGCATTATTGGTAAGTTCCAGTTTTTTATTGGTAAGCATCCACTTCGGATCACTTTCATATATTTTACCATAATCGTTGAAAGTACTCCAGTTCTTCACATATACAAAGTCAGCATCCTTCAATGCTTCATTTTGATTATGAGTAATGCGGGCACTTTTAGTAAAATTTTCACTAAGTTCGTAATCTTCCGGATGTGTAATAACAAAATCC
>JBKJLR010000299.1:0-4683 GCA_046596865.1 Chitinophagaceae bacterium | reverse complement strand
AGCATACTACTCCTGGGATTGGGGTAATGTGCATTTTCTTTCATTAGATTCTTATGGAAAGGAAAACGCCGGTGCTACAAGATTATATGATACAACAGGTGCGCAGGCGGTTTGGGTAAAACAAGATCTGGCAGCAAACACCAAGCCCTGGGTCGTTGCTTACTGGCATCATCCTCCTTATACTATGGGCAGTCATAATTCTGATAGCGAATCAGAACTTATCAGTATGCGGCAGAATTTTATCCGAATTCTGGAAAGAATGGGTGTTGACTTAATTCTCTGCGGGCACAGTCATGATTATGAAAGATCCTACTTGCTGAATGGTCATTATGGTAATGAAGCTACATTTAATGCAGCCACTCATGCACTGAGCAATTCCAGCGGTAAATATGATGGTACCGCTAATTCCTGCACCTATACAACAGTAAATGGACAAAACCACGGAACAGTTTACGTGGTGGCAGGTTCTGCTGGTGCTGATGGGGGTGTGCAGGCAGGTTATCCTCACAATGCTTTACCCTTTTCGATTGATGACGGTGGTATGTTTTATTTTGAAGTAGAAGACAACAGGCTGGATGCAAAATTCATACGCCGTACCGGTACTGTGGCAGATCAGTTTACCCTGATGAAAAATGTCAATAAAACAACCAACCTGTCTGTGCCACCCGGAACGCCAACGACTCTGACAGCATCATGGGTAGGAAATTATACCTGGTCCACAGGTGAAACAACACGAACCATTACTGTTTCGCCAGTATCAAACACTGTTTATTCGGTAGCTGATAACAATAGCTGTTTAACAGACGTATTTAATGTTACTATTAGTGGTAACAATAACATTGAACTTAAAAAGAATCCATACATCACGGAGAATGTTTCGCTTAAAGTAGTTCCTTCCATAGTAAAGAGAGGACAACAAGTGTTTATACATACGAATGCTGAACAAAACGTAAAAGCATCTCTAATTGACATATCAGGTAATGTACTGGAGGAGTTTATTTTTACAAAAATACTATCGATACCTACCGGCAAGCTTCAAAGCGGAGTATATTTTATCAGGCTTTATGAAAAAAATAAAATGCAGATGCAGAAGCTGGTTGTAGTCGATTAATTTACCTGCTTACAACATAAAACCGGGATTCTGGCTTCAGTCAGACCCGGTTTTATGTTTTGTTTTATCCCGCAGTAATTTTGTTTCTTTGCATGCTGAATTACAAACATGTTGAATACCACTGCTACGATGATACATAATTTCAATGCCGGCCCTTCCATTTTACCCAAAGAAGTTTTTGAAGAAGCGAGCCGGTCTATACTTGATTTCAATAATACAGGTTTATCCATTTTAGAGATCGGCCACCGTACCCCACTGTTTCAGCAGGTAATGGACGAAGCAAGAGCTTTGGTAAAAGAGCTGATGAATTTAGATGATGCTCATGAAGTGCTTTTTTTACATGGAGGCGCCACCACCCAGTTCATGCAGGTACCAATGAACTTGCTGAATGAGAATGAAGTAGCTGCCTATACAAAAACAGGTGCATGGGCCAACAAAGCAATCAAAGAAGCAAGACTATTTGGCCATGTAGAAATCGTTGGCTCATCGAAAGAAGATAGTTATACAAGCATACCAAAACATATTACCGTCACTCCTACTGCCTCTTATCTCCACATTACTACCAACGAAACTATTGCCGGTACACAATGGCATACACTTCCGTATGATTGTGGTGTACCACTCGTAGCTGATATGAGCAGCGATATACTCAGCCGTCAACTTGAGTTCAATAAGTTTGATCTGATTTATGCCGGTGCTCAAAAAAATATGGGTGCCGCCGGGGTAAATCTTGTCGTGGTTAATAAAAATATAATAGGGAAAGTAAACAGGTCTATTCCCACTATTCTTGATTATCGCCATCATATCAAAGAAGGGAGTATGCTGAATACCCCACCGGTATTTGCCATCTATGTAGCCATGCTTACACTACGGTGGTTAAAGAATAAGGGAGGTGTTAGGGCTATTGAAAAAGAAAATAATGCAAAAGCAAAATGGTTTTATGATACATTAGATAGTCTTCCTCTATATAAAGGGCTTGTGAATAAGGAAGACCGCAGTAAGATGAATGCTGTATTTGTAATGGAGAATACAGAACTGGAAAAAGAATTTCTTGAGACCTGCAAGGCAAATGGCATGGTTGGTATAAAGGGCCACAGGAATGTAGGAGGCTTCCGGGTTTCCATGTATAACGCCCTGCCCATTGACAGTGTAAAAGCATTTACTGATCTTATGAAAGAGTTCGCAACTAAAAAAGGATAACTGCTGAAAAAGCTATGATGAATAAAACAGGTAATTAAACAAGATCATACCGGTTCAGAAAGAATACTGCATCCGAAACTATTAAATTTAAAAAATCAGTAAAATTAATTAATCAGACATCCATGGCCATCATCAAACCTTTTCAATCTTTACGACCTCAACAGGAGCTGGCTTCCCAGCTGGCCTCGAGACCTTATGATGTGCTGAACAGCGAGGAGGCAAGAGCAGAAGCAAAAGACAATCCCCTTTCTTTTCTTCATGTCACTAAATCAGAAATTGATTTTCCGGCTGATGTTGACACTCATAGTGCCCCTGTTTACGAAAAAGCAAAAGAAAACCTGCAGCAGCTCATTACTAATGGCATTTTATTCAAGGACGAAAAGCCTTGTTATTATATCTACCAGCTCATCATGAGTGGAAGAAGTCAGACAGGTTTGGTTTGTGTTTCTTCGGTAGATGACTACTTTAATAACATTATTAAAAAACATGAATTCACCAGGCCTGAAAAAGAGAAAGACCGCATTGAACATATGCGGACCATCGAAGCACAAACCGGAAATGTTTTTATGGCCTACCGGGATGTAATGAAAATAAATGCCCTTATTGATGAGTGTAAATCCACCAATAGGCCAGTGTATGATTTTAAAGCCAGCGATGGAATTCAGCACAGCATTTGGATAATAGATCAGGATGTTGTTATTAATTCTATTACGCAATTATTCAATACAGAAGTTCCGGCCACGTATATTGCTGATGGTCATCACCGGGCTGCTTCTGCCGCTAAAGTGAGCAAGGAATTAGCGGAGAATGTTGATGCGAAATATTTTCTAACTACAATTTTTCCAGCCAGCCAGTTGGCTATTTTAGATTATAACCGGTTGGTAAAAGACCTGGACGGATTTACGGCCGCAAAACTTATCAGCCGCTTACAGGATGATTTTTTTATTACACTAAGTACTGAACCAGTAAAGCCATCCCAGTTGCATGAATTTGGAATGTACCTGGAAGGTCAGTGGTATATTCTTACTTCCCGCAAAGGAACCTACACCGACGATGTGATTGGCGTACTGGACGTAACTATACTATCCAATAATATTCTTACTAAATTATTAGGTATTAAAGATCAGCGTACAGATAAACGGATTGATTTTGTCGGCGGCATCCGTGGATTGACAGAACTTGAAAAAAGGGTAAATAGCGGTGAAATGAAAGTGGCTTTTAGTTTATACCCCGTTACTATTGAGCAATTATTTGATATTGCCGACAGTGGAAAGGTAATGCCCCCTAAAAGTACCTGGTTTGAACCAAAATTGAGGGATGGGCTTCTTACACACCTAATTTAACTGTTTCCCGCCTGAAATATTTGTTATTTTGCAACAAAGACGATCCTTATAACGTCTCTTCTTTCATAATTTGCACCATGAAAAAAATCTTCCCCTTTTTTATTGCCTTATCCTTCACTTTAGCTGTAGCCGCTCAACCCGAAGACCCAAAAGTGCTGCATGAAACAGCAAAAACCTTTATGCGGACAGGCGATTATGATAATGCCATTATTGTACTCAACAGAGCTTTGCAAAATGATAAGAATAATCTCGAAATGCAGAAAGACCTGGTAATGAGCTATTACCAGAAAAGAGATTTTGCAAAAGCATTGGAAGGAGTAAAAGTATTAATTGAAAGGGATGATGCAGATGTTGTTACTTACCAGATTGCCGGAAATGTATATAAAGCCCTTGAAGAAGTAAAAGATTTCGACAAACTATATAAAAAAGCTCTGAAAAAATTTCCAAAAAGCGGACCTCTGTATAGTGAATACGGCGAAGTACTCTGGGCTACCCAGGATTTTTCTGCCATTAAATTTTGGGAAGAAGGAATAAAAGTGGACCCGGCTTACAGTGGCAATTATTATAATGCCGCCTTATATTACTTCTATACTAAAGATAAAGTGTGGAGCCTTATTTATGGTGAAATTTTTATAAATATGGAAAGCCTTGGTGAAAGGGGTGCGGCTATGAAACAATTATTATTACAAGGATATAAAGAAAAATTATTTGCCGATGCAGATCTTATGAAAGACGGCGGGGATATGAAAAGTAATTTTGCTAAAACCTTTTTACAGGGCATGGCTAAACAGTCTTCGCTGGCTAATAAAGGTATTACCACCGAAACACTTACCATGATTCGCACAAGATTTATTCTGGACTGGTATGCTAATAATGCTGCCAAATACCCTTTCCGTTTATTTGATTTTCAACGCCAGTTGTTATCAGAAGGTATGTTCAATGCCTATAATCAATGGTTGTTTGGGCCAGTAGAAAACCTGGCCGCCTATGATAACTGGACAAAAACCCACACCGAAGAATACAATGGCT
>JBKJLR010000065.1:0-5649 GCA_046596865.1 Chitinophagaceae bacterium | reverse complement strand
GGATCAAGCTGAAAAGCCCTTTGCATATTAACACGGGCAGAATCATATTGTTTCATACCCTGGAACACAAGACCAAGATTGCTGTAGAATTGCGCATTCCCCGGATCTTTTTGTATGGCTTTACGAATATACCACCTGGCCGAATCATACCTTTTCTGATCAAAGAAGGCCATTCCCATATCATTAATAAATGTGGTACTATTAGGGTCGAAAAGTGATGTGCCTTTCAGCAAAGTAGTAACCGAATCAAGTTGATTCAATTCTTTAAATATTTTTATCAGGTTATTAGAGGCAGGTTTATAATCAGGCTTCACGGTCAGGGCCCTTCTGAAATAAGACTTTGCAGAATCATAGTTTTTTTCCTGTCCATATGCAACACCCAGGTTATTCAGTATAGAAGGATTACCCGGCTCCAGCCTGACGGCCTGCTGGAAATAATTATAAGTAGAATCCGGAATTTTCAATTCTTTGAACACCATACCGATATTGATCAGGGCAAAAGCGGAATAAGGATTCGCCTGCAAAGCCCGGCGATAATAAAAATTAGCGGAATCCAATTGCTTCAGCTCAAAACTGGCCCGGCCAAGATTGTTATAGGCCTCTTCGTAATTAGGATCAATAGCCGCCGCCATTCTATAATATACTTTGGCAGAATCATACTCTTTCAGTTCCTTGTAAAAATTACCGATATAGACATTCACAATAGACTTATCCTGGTAATTATCGAAAGCTTTTGAATAATATATCCTGGCAGAATCAAATTGCTTGATTTCAAAAAAAGTTTTACTTAAACCATTGTAAGAATTAATAAATTTTGGGTTGGCTGCAATGCTTTGTTTGAAATAACTGATAGCCCGGTCATAATTTTTTTTGCCATAATTTACCCAACCGATATTATTGCTGGCATAAGGATTATTGGGTTCTATACGAAGTGCTTTTTCATAGTAATTAACAGCTGAATCTCCTTTAGATAAAGAATAATAATAATGACCCAGGTCTACATAAGCATCGGCGTTATCCGGGCTTACATCAATTGACTTATGGTAATATTTGATAGCTGAATCAGGGCGGTTAATTGTTTTATAGACAAAGGCAAGGGTAACATAAGGGTAGCGCCACTTAGGTGCAGCTATAATTGCCTTCTTGGCATAATAAATGGCACTATCATATTTATTGTTATCAAGATGAAGGGAGGATAGTGTATTGAGGATATACGCCGCATTTTTGTCCTCTGCATAAGCGGTGTAAGCATATTGGAAAGCATTATTTATGTCTACTCTTTTTTTCCCTTGTACAAAATATCCTCTTGCTTTAAAGAAATACATTCTACCCATTAATGATTTTGCAAAATCAGGGTCATCTGCCATAATAAAACTGATAGCTTTTTCCAGCATATACCCCACCTCATAAAATTCCTGCTGCGCTACTTTCTCCATCCTCTTCAGGCTGGTGGCAATTTCATCGGACTTGTCTTCTTCATCGATCTGTGCCCGTAACCGTTGAATCGAAGATGCATCTTTACAATCAAGATAAAGATTGATCTTGCTTTGTGCAAAGTTTATATACTCAACAGCTAAGGTTGATTGCGCATCAATTGTATATGATGTTCCCGGATAGTTATTTTCCATCAGATTGTAATAATACTCAGCTGATAGTTTGCCAATGAGACGGTTGTCTTTTATTGCATTATTAAAAAGATTGTACGTTTCAATCAGTAAAGTATCTGCAGGGCCAAAAGGCAACCCCCTGCTTCGTGGGGCAACTGATGCACCCGGCCCTCTTCCTTGTAATTTTTTTGTGTCGATCCATTTTCGCAAGTAAGCCGTGTCAACAACACTCACCACCTTTCCACTTGCATCATTACAGCAAAAAAAAGGATCTTGTTTTCTTTTAAAACGTTTTTGTGCAATGGATGGAACATTCTTTTCCACATATTTTTGAATTTCCTCCAAAGTAACTTGATTATCAAGGGTACCTAATGAATCCGCAGCTCCTGTCAATCCATCAATTAGGTAATAAGTGAATAAACCGTGACCGCTGCCAATAGACGCATCTTCAAGCGATTCCTGCCCGGCCCCTGTAGCAAGCATTATTATTTCCCCCACCCTTTTTTCGGAAACAGCGGCATTTAAAAAACCCTGCCCTTCCGCACCCCCGGGCAATTCATTGCTCCGGCAGGCATCCATAATAAAAAATACTTCCACTCCCTTTGCTGTTTCTTTGGCAATTTTCAACTTTAAATTAAACAATTGAATGGCTCCGCCAACCAGGTAATTGTTTTTATCTCCGGCAGGGTTGCAGTCATACGCCAGGTAAAAAAACTGATCTTCATCAATTGCATCACCGTGGCCGGCGAGATAAATGAAAAGCCGGTCGCCCTTTTGCAACTTCTTTACTTTTAACCATTGAAACCCTTTTGTATAAAAATTGGCTAAGGTTGCCTGCTCATTTAGCAAAGTATAGACATTATCCGCTCCCAATTTTCCACCTGCAGGAGACTTCAAATAGTCCCGGAACATTTCTGCATCTTTATCGGCATAGGTAAGTGGACGAACATGTTTGTAGGTAGAAATGCCCATTATCATAGCAAAAGTTTGCGGGCCTGTTATGGTGCTATCCCTGGGTTTAGGCGGTGCCTGCGCACAAATATGCTGAGAGGCCACCAATGATAAAAGGCAGCCAATAACTATGGATAGGTTTTTTGGCATAAATTCGAGAAACTAAATTACGGATTTACAAGGTAATACCTATTTTTATCTGCCCCAATTTCCACGAAATTTCGGGGTAACCCGGTTGTTAATAAAATATTAGAATATGTTAAGGATAAAAAAGTTGCAACCATCCCTTCAATTATAAAATCATTAGTATAATACCAAAACCAACCACAAGATTCTCTGATGAAAAAACCACTGCACAAACATATTGGTCACCATGCCAGGAAGATACATGGTCATTTTACCAAATACCTTTATGAACGGGACACCATTTTTGCAACTATCTGGGTCTTTCTTTTTATCGTAATTCTTGGCTCGATACCACTTAATCTGGGTGTGATTAACCCTATTAAACTTGGATTAAAGGATTTTGACTTTAATGATCTGAGTTATTCTAAACTCGGAAAAGCTGAACACACTGATATTGACAGTAATATCATTATCATTAATATCGGGCAAGCAGACAGAGAAGGAATTGCTTTAATGATTGAAAAAACAGCCTCCCTGAACCCAAAGGTAATGGCACTGGATGTGGTTTTTGATGAGCCAAAAGACCCAGCCAAAGATTCCTTGCTGAGTGAAACATTTAAAAGACATAAAAATTTAGTGGTAGCTGTAAAATTTCAGCTTGATTCTGCTGACAAGTATACAGTTACAAGAAATTATTTTAAGGATGATGCCCACCAATATGGGTATGCAAATTTTCCAAACGATGAGAAAGAAACTATCCGGTATTTTTTCCCCTTTAAAAAAAGTAAGGATACAAGCTTTTCCTTTTTTTCTTCTGCTATCCTTAAATTATATAATACAGTCGCTTACAAAAAACTGTTAAAGAAAGGAGATAGCAAAGTTATAGTCAATTATAGCCGGCATACCAACCAGTACCTGGTGGTAAATGGAGAGGATTTGATGCTGGATAATATTGACTCTTCTGCTATTGAAGGTAAAATTGCTCTACTCGCTTATGTTAACACGAACCCCCACGATATAGAGGATAAGAAATTTACACCCATGAATGAAAAATTTGCCGGAAAGTCATGGCCGGATATGAACGGGATTGTAGTGCATGCAAATATTATTTCTATGGCCCTTGAAAATAATTATGTAAAAACGCTACCTTTATGGGCAAATTTACTTATTGCAATTCTTGTTTGCTGGCTGCACATGTCGTTTTTCGTCCGTTATTACCTTGAAAGCCATATCTGGTTCCATTTAGTAGCTAAAATTGCCCAGGTACTTTCAGCCATATTTTTTGTGTGGCTTGGAATTTATTTATTTGACCGGTACCGCTTGAAAGTGGACATGAAATATAGTTTGATTGTAATTGTGTTAGCTGTCGATGTCATCTATTTTTATGAAGCCTGGGCTGTTTGGATGCACAAAAAATTTAATTATCAAACGGTGTTTAAACCGCACCATCATTAATAGATCTTTCGTATTTCAACCTTAAACCTAAAAAAATGAAAAAGTTACAATTTCTTATCCTTCTATTCTCACTTACCCTGGCGGTGTCCGCACAGAATAATTTCCTCCTGTACAGTTTTAAAGGGAATGTATCTGTAGTAGAGAACAATGTAGAAAGCAAAGCTAAAGTTGGTAAGCCACTGAGTGCTACTGCCATTGTAAAAATAAACCCAGGCGGTGCTGTCACACTCATCTGTAATGAAGCTGCCATGTTTACCCTTACCAAATCCGGTACTTACCCACTTAACAAATTTGGAGATTCATGCCGTGTAAGCAGTAATTCGGTAAGTGCCAACTATGTAAAATATGTTTGGGCATCAATGACCAAGACAGGAGGTTCAGCAGGAAGCAACCGGAAGGCCTACATGAATACGGTAGGAGCCGTTAGCCGTGGTGTTAACAATATTTGGATTGACTCCAGGCTTGACACCCTGAATTATGCCGGTAGTAATAGTAGCTTTCCTTTGTCGTGGAAATGTTATGCTGATGCAAAGGAATTTGAAGTTTCGGTTTACAGCAGTGATAATATCAGTACACCCATTCATTCTAAGTTTGTAAATAAGTTGAAAATTTCCGTAAATGATATTGAAGGTAAAATGAAACCGGGCAATTCCTATTTTTGGACAGCGGCTGTAAAAGGAGAAGAAAATGATGAGTTGAAAATAATCCACTATGTAACCAAAGAAACATACAACGCCGTGCTGGAAACAATTAAAAAACAGGGAGCTGCTTTTGAAGCACCGGCTGAACAGGCTTACCGTATTGCCTTTATGCTGGAAGATGCACACTATCTTGCTGAAGCCACGCAATATTACACAAAAGCAGCATCATTAGATCCTGCCAATGCATTATACCGTTCCACTCTCATGTCCTTTAAAAAAGATTACGAAATAAAATAAATTGTATTGAATTAATTGAAAGCCGTTGCAAATCGCAGCGGCTTTTCTATTTTTACTCACCATCCTGCTGAAGCAATTCACCAAACACCCTTTTGGGGATGGGAGTATGAAGATTTCTTTCTGGTCAGTGGGAAAAGGAAATGATGCCTACGTAAAAACAGGTGTGGAAGAATTCACCCTGCGCATTTCAAGATATTTTAAGGTGGAATGGAATATTATACCTGTTCCTAAAAATGCTGCTACCCTTAGCGAAATAGATTTGAAAAAGAAGGAGGGAGAAATAATACTTCAGTTTATTGGGAAAGATGATTATCTCGTAGTGCTGGATGAAAGAGGGAAACAACTTAGTTCAGAAGGACTGGCTACCTTTCTACAGGCAAGGGCCAATGAAAGCACAAAACGACTTATTTTTTTGATCGGTGGTGCTTACGGCCTTGATGATGGTGTGCTGAAAAGGGCTGATTATACATGGGGCTTATCGCAATTGGTTTTCCCACACCAGTTAGTCCGTCTTATTTTGTCCGAACAAGTGTACAGTGCCTGCACCATTCTCCGAAACGAAAAATACCATC
>JBKJLR010000028.1:0-3882 GCA_046596865.1 Chitinophagaceae bacterium | reverse complement strand
AGTCTTTAGTCATTAGTCGTGCGCCAGACTTAGACTTCGGGCTGTTTATTCCTGACTCCCGACTCCTGACTCCTGACTCTTTCCATTCTTTTAGTCGTTCAGCAACCACCTTCACTCCATCATTATTAAACCCCATCCTGTTGATGAGAGCTTTATCTTTTGGCAAACGAAATAACCTAGGCTTATCGTTACCAGCTTGTGGCAGCGGAGTTACGGTTCCTATTTCAACAAAACCAAAACCAAGACATTCCAATTCTCTCAAATACTTTGCATTTTTATCAAAGCCGGCACCAAGTCCAACAGGATTTGAAAATTGAAGATTGAATATGGAGCATTGATTATTGCCTTTTGGTTTATAGACATTTCTAATAATCTTTTTAAAGCCAATAGAACACAGGAACTTCATGCCATTCATCGAAAAATAATGCACCCATTCAGGGGGAAAAAGAAAAAGAATGGAACGTAAGATTTTGTACATGCCTATCCGGCTTTTTTAATAAGTGCGGCCAATTCTTTTTCTGATATTGATTCTTTTTCTGCTTTGTCATATACATCAAGCAAAGTAATATGTTTGTTTTCAAACCTGACATAAGTGATGACTCTTGCACCTCCGCTTTTTCCGGTTTGTTTCGAAGTTATTTTCCATCTAATCTTATAACAGTTTTTACCTAATGAATCCCCCTGTGTAGGATCTGCCGATAATGAATCTAGAAGTAACAGGTAATCATTTTTTACGGAGGGATATTTTTTTGCAATCTGTTTCAGATGCTTCGAGAACACCGGAGTACGGGAAATACTATAACTCATTTATCAGGCTTTCAGCAGTTTTCAATTTTATTTTACCTTGTTCTGCCAGCTTTGCCTGCCGGAGTGCCGACAAAAAATCTTTAGCTTGTTTTTTCTTTTTGCCTGTTAGCCCAAGAGTTGGATCGTTTACTATTTGAATAAATTTTATTTCCTCAAGACTTTGTATGACTTTCTTGGCCTTACTGTCTTTAATCTTTATAGTAATGATATTATCCATTAATAATGTTTTTACAAAAATACATCTTCAAATGCGATTTTAATTACTGCTGTTTTATACCTTTGGTATCGAAAGTTGCATAAACAACTTTTAAATTTTACAATGCAGGAAGCATACATAATCGCAGGTTACAGAACAGCAGTAGGGAAAGCTAAAAGAGGAGGATTTCGATTTTATCGCCCCGATGATCTGGCAGTGGAAGTCATTAAAGGTTTGATGGCTACTATTCCGCAATTAGATGCTAATAGAGTAGATGATGTAATTGTGGGTAATGCAGTTCCGGAAGCGGAGCAAGGATTGCAATTTGGCCGGATCATTTCTGCAAGAGCTTTAGGTTTTGATGTGCCGGGGCAAACAGTGAATCGTTATTGTGCCAGCGGTTTAGAAACAATCGCCATCGCTACAGCTAAGATCAGGATGGGTATGGCTGATTGTATTGTTGCCGGTGGAACAGAAAGTATGAGCTTAGTTCCTACAGCCGGATGGAAAACGGTTCCATCGTATAAGATTGCCAAAGATGAACCCGATTACTATTTAAGTATGGGATTGACGGCAGAAGCTGTTGCCAAAGATTATTCCATCACCCGGGAAGCACAGGATGAGTTTTCTTTTCATTCACATCAGAAAGCTATGACGGCAATTCAAAAAGGTCATTTTAAGCCCGGAATACTTCCCATTAATGTAGAAGAAATTTACCTCGATGCTAAAGGAAAAAAGCAACAAAGAAATTATGTAATGGATACAGACGAAGGCCCCAGAGCGGATACTTCTGTTGAAGTTTTAGCAAAATTAAAACCAGCCTTCGCTGCAGGCGGGATGGTTACCGCTGGCAATTCATCTCAAACATCTGATGGGGCTGCTTTTGTAATTGTAATGGGAGAGAAGATGATGAATGAATTAGGTTTGAAACCTATTGGCAGATTAGTTGGTTGTGCAGTAGCTGGAGTGCATCCCCGCATCATGGGCATTGGTCCGGTGGCAGCCATTCCAAAAGTGCTGAAACAAACGGGCATGAACCTTTCCCAGATTGATTTAATAGAATTAAATGAAGCTTTTGCATCCCAGGCATTGGCGGTTATCCGGGAAGCAGGACTTGATGCTGCCAAAGTAAATATCAACGGTGGTGCTATTGCATTAGGACACCCATTAGGCTGCACCGGAGCAAAGCTTACTATTCAAAACCTTGGGGACATGAAGCGGCTAAATAAAAAATATGGTATGATAACCGCCTGTGTAGGAGGTGGTCAGGGTATTGCCGGTATTATTGAGAATTTATAATTATTTTTTTTATAGTATCGAACCGGTTGATAGCAACCGGTTTTTTTATTTTTCTGAAACCTATTCTTTAGAGGGATTTTACGATTTTTAGTCAACCCCTTTACCGGCAATAAATGTTAATAATAGTTTAAACCAATTTGTACCTTTAAAGTCAGTATATGTCGCTGAACCAAAATCATATTTATGGACAGAAGAGACTTCCTGACTGCTAAACGTAGAAAAACGGCTGCTTCTTCACCGCAGTCCTCCCGCAATATTACTTCTGGTATCAATCCCTATTCCGGCCCCTGGACGGAAAATGAGATTGTCCATCTGTTGAAAAGAACCATGTTTGGTGTCAAAAAAACCGATGTTGATTACTTTAAAACCCGTACCGTCAGCCAGGCGGTTGATGAATTATTAAATCCTACGGCTCCGCAACCCGGCCCCCCCATAAAAGAATATGTGACCTCTACTCAACCGGGTACTCCCGATGGTAATATTGCACAAGGAACTACCTGGGTAAACGATATAAATAATGATGGCACGGTTCAATCACAAAGAAGAGCATCTTATAAAAAATGGTGGACGGGGGTGATGATCAACCAGGACAGAAGTATCCGTGAAAAATTGGTTATGTTCTGGGTTGACCATTTTGGCAATGAAGCCTCTGATGTAGGTAATGGTAACTGGGCATACAAACAGCATGATCTGATCCGCCAATATTCATTGGGAAATTTTAAGCAATTAATAGATCTTATTACCAAGGACATTTCAATGCTCCGATACCTGAATGGTTATCTCAGTGTGGCATCTGCGCCGGATGAAAACTATGCCAGGGAATTATTGGAATTGTTTACACTTGGGAAAGGCCCGGGCTCGCAATACACAGAAAATGATGTGAAAGAAGCCGCTAAGCTGTTAACCGGTTGGCAGGTCAATGCAACCAACTACACTTCCGTATTTACATCCGCCAGGCATTCTTCCGTTAATAAAACCTTTTCCTCCTTTTTTAATAATACCGTTATTACAGGAAGAACCGGTGCTACTGCCGGACAGTTGGAATTGAATGACTTGCTTACTATGGTTTTTGCTACACCTGAAACTGCTAAATTTATTTGCCGCAAGTTTTACCGCTTCTTTGTTTATTATTCAATTGATTCTGCCACTGAAACAAATGTGATCGGACCACTGGCTGATATTTTCCGCAATAATAATTACGATATACGTCCGGTGTTGACGGCCCTTTTCAAAAGCGAACATTTCTTTGATGTTCTAAATCAGAATTGCTATATCAAAAGCCCCGCAGATCATATCATCGGTTCAGTCCGTGAAATGAATACTCAATTCCCCGTACAGACAGATTGGGATACTAACTATGGTATGTGGAATTTCTTTTATAGCTATATGGTAAATACAGGGTTCAACCTGCATGACCCCCCTAATGTGGCCGGTACACCAGCTTATTACCAGGAACCTTTGTTTCATGAGATATGGATCAACTCTGACTCTTTACCGAAACGTAATCAGTTTACTGATCTTATGGTTAATACAGGTTATACAAGAAATGGGCAACGGGTTATTTTCAACTTGGTAACGTA
>JBKJLR010000306.1:0-6586 GCA_046596865.1 Chitinophagaceae bacterium | reverse complement strand
AACGTTATAGTCAACCATCCCTGTTTGGCCAGCAACTCCTCCATTAACCCTGAAAGTTTCATTACTCCCATAACTTATTGCTGCATTACCTCCAATAGATTTATTGGCCGTCTTTTTAGTGATAATATTGATGACACCCGCCACGGCATCACTCCCATATAAAGTGGACTGGCTGCCTTTTAGTATCTCAATTCTTTCAATATTACTGATAGCTATATTTCTGATATCAAAATTCCCTCCAATGCCCGAAGGGTCATATACTGGAATACCATCAATAGTTACTAATGTATGGGAAACATAACCGCCTCGGAGATACACACTTTTATCCTTACCTGCATTACTGTTGGCACCGCTGACGAATATGCCAGCCTGCTCGTTTAGTAATTGTGATAGATCTTTACCACCACTTTTCTCCAGTTGCTCCCTCGTAATAATGGTAACCACTTTGCCGGTAAGGGAAGTTTTGTTAGGAAACTTGTTGGCAGTAATTACTGCTTCATTCAATAAAGTGGTGTCTTGTTGTGCCCGTAGCTGACTGCTGATAAAAACAGCAGCCACTACAAAAAATTGTTTTTTCATTTTTAAATGAATTTTTTGTTGTGACTGCTTCCGGAATATGTTGTTGGCGCCCTTCGATATACTCAGGATGCACAAGACAACGGCTAAAAGAAATATAAACGTCCTCAGACTTTTACATCTCATACCTTTCACCCGAAAGCTGAATGTTGTTTATGTGAAGTGGCAGGTCTTCTGGCTTAGGTTATTGCTGATTACCTTCCCGTTCTAATTGAACAGTGGTTTGCAGTTCAGCAGGAAAATGGATAAAAGAAAAAGACAAATGGGTTAAACCATTCACTATTTTTTTTCACCACTCACCACCCTTACAGCTACGGGGATAGCGTCAGATTTTGACTGACTTCCCTTTTAATCCTCCGCCTGAGGCGGAAAAACCAAATCGCTGCAAATGTAGGGCGAGAATTTTTTGTGGCAATAAGAGTTTTCAACAGCCGTAAGAAAAAGTGGCTTGAAAAAAAGAAAAAGCAATAATCCCGGGCTTTTTTTTATAATTGGAATAAACTTTGCTATTGTTATCGTCTTATCAGAAACACCAAACCATGAAGAAACTTTAAACCTTACCCTATATTTTAACATAGATGGATATAATGTATTCCAGTTTTTATCGTTGAATCGTTACAGATCCATTTCTTTTACACTTTCCTGATAAATTATTACCAAAGTAGCTGCGTTTTTATAAATACAGAAAGTGTGCATTGCATTTTCTGATAAATACTATCTACCATGTACAACAGCTCAAGGATAATAGCAATAATAATTTTACTATCACTTCAAAATGGTTTGGTAAAGGCACAACTAAATTCCTCCAGGTATGAATTAGGAATAGCCCTCAGTAACTTTATTTACCAGGGAGACCTGACCCCCCATATTTTTGGCTCTGTTGAAACGATGCGGTGGGGAGTAAATATTCACGGAAGTAAAATAATGAGCCCCTCTTTTTTATTTAGAACAAATCTTACTATTGGCAGCCTTAAAGGGGATGATGCAAAATATAATAACCCTGAATTTCGAAAACAACGAAATTTTAATTTTCGTACCCCGCTTATTGAATTATCGCAACTGGTAGTTTGGAATCCGATGAGAAGTAATTATGCTGATAAAGAATTTTCACCTTACTTTTTTGGGGGTATTGGTGTAGCCTTTTTGAAAATACAACGGGACTGGAGCAAGTTCAATTCGGAATATTTTGGGGTTGGATCAGTTATTTCCGAAGGATTACGATTGGATGAAAAGAAAAATCCACCCCGGGTTATACCGGTTATTCCTTTGGGAGCAGGAGTAAGATATAATCTTTCCACCCGTTTTGCTGTGAATGCTGAGGCATCTTACCGGCTGACCTATACCGACTACATTGATGGTTTTAGCAAGGCAGCCAATCCAAAACAAAACGATCATTATCTTACCACCTCCGTTGGAGCTATTTACAGAATAGGTAAAAAGAGTATGCTGGATTGCCCGACTGTGGGGTATTGAAGAAGTTGATTTTACTTTTTCGGAAGCTTAATCCATTGAAATGATAAGCCCACATAATAATTTCTTTTCGGCGAAGCGTTATAAAAACGATTAGCCGCTGCGTTGATGTCATTACCCAGGCTATACGTTTCATCCAGCAGGTTGTCTGCCCCGGCATAGAAATTCAACCGATAGCTGTCGGGTTTATATTTTTTCTTCAAGATTTTTTTCCAGCCTAATCTCCACCCCAGTAAATGATACGCTTTTGCGGATGCAGTATTGGCATCATTTAGAAAAATTTGGGAGGCTGCATAATAAGTGATGTTACTGTAGCCTCCATTTGTAAACAGAATATCTGTTAAGAATGAGAATGTATTGGAAGGGACGGAAGGAACAGTTTTGCCGGAGAAATCATCAGGCCCTTTTTTAAAACTGCCATAACGAAAATGATTATACGTATAGTCAGAACTGATACTTATGTAATCAATAAATTTTATCCCATAAGGGCTCCATGAAAAATCGCCATGTAATTCAATTCCTTTCTGACGAACATCACCGGCATTTACAAAAAAGTCGGCACCCGAAATATCCCTTCTTTGTACCAACGCATTATTAAGTTTGAAATAAAACCCTGTAGCTTCCAATCTGAGTTTACGATGAAATAATGCGTAGCTGGCTGTCATTTCATAGTTCCATCCCGACTCAGCTTCGAGATCGGTACTGATTACACCGGTTGATGGAAGTAATTCTGCAACAGTGGGTGGCGAAAAACCTCTTGACACCGTTGCTTTCAACGAAAAATCATCAGTAAAAATTTTCTTCAGTGAAATCCTTGGAGCCAATTCATTTTTATAACTACGACTTTGTTTTAAAACAGGATATTTATTGAGTCTTGAAAATTCAACTTTTGTTTTATTCAAGCTAATACCTGTATTGAGAAACCAGTTTTCTTTGATGCTCACATCTCCCTGTAAAAAAAAACTATACGTAGTGTAATTAATATCATCATTCGTTTGGAGAGTGTCCGGGTTGCCATTTTTATTTTTTGACACTTGTGTGTTGAAATATCCTTGTTGAAACTCACTACCGCCCACTAACTGAAAAGTGCTTTTGTCTTCCATATTTTTAGCATAAGTAAAAAGGGTGCGACCGCCGAAAGAAGGTTCATTTCTTCTTTCATAGTTTCTGATAGCAGAATTTTTTATTTGTGCAAAAGCTCCATATAAAGTTGTCGAGTTTTTAAATATAGAACTGATGTTATACGTATTCGTAAATCCTGCAGTAATAGTTTTCTGAAAGATAGCAGCCTTTGCATTTACAGCAGAAGGGAATCCACCACCTGCAGGCCTTGCTGATTTCGGATTTGTAGTAAACTCGTCCAGGGTCAATGCACCCGGAGTCTGGTAATACATATCATTAAATAAAACCGACGCAGAGAGTTGTTGTTTGTCAGAAAGTTTTAATTGTGACTGCCAGGAAAAATTATCCCGCCGCATTTTTGTTTGCACCCTGTAGCCATCGCTTTGGTTATGGGCATAGGTCAGTTGATTTTTATATTCGTTTGTGCCAAATCTTGCTGAAGTAAAAATATTCTGGAGATTGTAATTGCCTGTAATGTATTCAAGGCTGGCACCGGGTTGCCAGCGGTCGAAATTATTTATTAATACCAAACCCCCGGTGCCGGCACCATACATACTGCCAGCAGGTCCTTTAAAAATTTCAATAAAGGAAAAATTATTCCAGGCAAACTGGTTGAAATACGTATTGCCACCGGGGTCGGTAATGGGAATATCATTCCAATATACTTTTACATTGCGGACGCCGAACGGGGAACGTAGTGAACTGCCGCGGATATTGATACGATAACTGCCGGGTGAACGTTCTTCCATCCTGACACCTGCCACTGTATTAAAACCATTGACTAAGGAAGATTTATTATAACGGTCACCGTTATTAAAATCGATGATTTTAACTGCTGCTACAGAGTTGGACAGTTTTCGATTTTGCTCAAAGGCTTTTATGGTTACTTCATCTAAGGTTTTTGAAGTATCGGGTTGTTTTTCCTCTCTTGGTGACAGAACAATCTGTGAGAAGCAAGGGCTTAAAAATAGTAATAGCAGGGTCAGTAGAATGGTTTTTTTCATGGAATTGTAAATGTGCAGACACGAAGGTAGAATCTTTTTTTTTGTATCTTCAAACCATGACTGCAAAGAATAAACTGGGGCTCTTTGACTTCACAATGATTGTAGTAAGTCTTGTAATAGGAATGGGTATTTTCCGAACACCTGCTAATGTAGCCGCTGCATCACCCACACCACTCATATTTTTTATCGCCTGGATTGCCGGAGGATTAGTTGCACTGTGCGGTGCATTAACCTATGCTGAGATTGGTTCCCGTCTGCCGGTGATGGGAGGTTATTATAAAGTGTTTTCGTATGCTTATCATCCATCCATAGCATTTGCTATCAACTGTATTATTTTAGTTAGTAATGCTGCTTCCGGCGCTGCCGTAGCATTGGTAGGGAGTGAATATATTACGGGTGTTATATTGCCGAATGCAACTGATGCAGGATATATTCAAACGGTTCACATCATTATTGCTTTAGCAGCTATTGTAATTTTTTATGGGGTAAATATGCTGGGTCTGCGGCTAAGCGCAAAAACCCAAACTGTATTGACCATTATAAAGATTGGGTTAGTATTATTATTAATTACGCCACTATTCTTTTCATCAGCCCAGGCCAGCCCCACTCATCTTATTACATCATCTCTTGACCCTGGCTTTAAAGAATATATCAAAGCATTTGGAATTGGACTGGTAGCCGTAAGTTTTACTTATGGCGGTTATCAGCAAACCATCAACTTTGGGTCTGAAGTGGACAAGCCAAATAGAAATATTCCGAGAGGAATTTTCATAGGTATTTTTATTATTATCACATTATACCTTACTATCAATTATGCTTACGTTCATGTAATTGGGTTTGAAGAATTAAAGACAAGTAAAAATATTGCTGCCATCATGGCATCAAAGATTTTTGGAGTAAATGCAGAACGGATTTTATCAGTACTGTTGTTCCTCAGTGTATTGGCTTACATCAATGTGCTATTGTTAAGCAACCCGAGAGTAATGGTGGCAATGAGTGAGGATAAAATATTGCCGTCTGCATTTCAGAAAAGAAATAGCAAAGGAGCCCTGACATTAGCCCTGACTGTGTTTGCCGGATTAGCGGCAGTGATTGTTTTTTGGGCAAAAGAATTTGATACACTACTGAGCTTCACCATTTTTTTGGACTGCTTTGGTATGGTACTTTCTGCGGGTAGCATTTTCATAATAAGAAAGCGAACTGCTCATTTGAATGGAACAGGTATTTATAGTATGAAGCTATACCCCTTGCTTCCATTGATATTTATAGCTGCTTATTCTTTTGTTGCCATCAGTTTGCTGATAAATGAAACTAAACTATCGCTGATTGGCCTAGGTGTTTTAGTAGGATTTATACTATTATATTTTATTGTAAAAGCAATTAAACCAGCCAGCTCAATAAACTCCTGATATGGACATTTCACAAATCATCAACGAACTGGGTGAAGACCGCGAAAATTATTTTAATGCTATTGCCCCGCCCATCATGCAGACAAGCAATTTTTCTTTTAAGAAGGTTGCTGATCTAAGCAAAGCTTTTGAAGATGAGATGGGCGGCTATCTCTATAGCCGGGGATTAAATCCAACGGTTGATATTCTTCGCAAAAAACTGGCAGCATTGGATGGGGCAGAGGATTGCCTGGTATTTAATAATGGTGCAGCCGCCATCTTCGCAGGTATTTTCGCTAATATAAAAGAAGGTGATCATATTGTTTCAGTGAAAGCACCATACACCTGGGTACAAAAAATGTTTGATGTGATCCTGCCTCGTTTTGGTGTTACATCTACTTATATTGACGGAACCAAAATAGAGAATTGGGAGAAAGCTACTCAGCCCCATACTACTTTCTATTACCTCGAATCACCCAATAGCTGGGATTTTGCATTGCAACCCATTAAAGAAGTTGCGGCATTAGCTAAATCAAAAGGAATTACCACATTAATTGATAATAGTTATTGCACCCCACTCTATCAAAAGCCAATTGAAATGGGAATTGATATGGCAATGCAGACAGCAACCAAGTACATAGGTGGACATAGCGATACGTTGGGAGGTGTTTTGAGTGGCAGTCATGCGATGATGAAAAAAATATTCGATAGCGAATACCTTAATATCGGTAGCGGTATCCAGCCATTCAATGCTTGGCTACTGATAAGAGGATTAAGAACACTCCCTGCAAGAATTGAAAGGATCACCATGTCAACAGCCATAGTTGCTGCTTACATGAAACAGCATCCCAAAGTAGAGTCCATTCTTTTCCCTTTTGATGAAAGCTTTCTGCAGTATGAATTGGCAAAGCAACAAATGAAAGGAGCTTGTGGCCTCTTTACTTTTGTGTTGAAATCCGGTAACAGGGAATCTATCGTCAGGTTTTGCGAAAGCCTGCAACATATTATGATGGCAGTTAGTTGGGG
>JBKJLR010000194.1:0-4028 GCA_046596865.1 Chitinophagaceae bacterium | reverse complement strand
TACCAGCAACCGACCGAACTGGTCTTTTACTGCATTGGGATGGCTCTTTAATTTTAATATATCACTATAGGTAAATAATCCCGTAAGTTTTCCCTGCTTGTTTATGATAGGTAATTTTTCAACTTTTGTTTTTTTGAAAAGTTGTTCTGCTTTTTTCAAATCGGTTCCTTCGGGAGCGGTGTAGAGATTTTCTTTTGTCATCACTTCACTCACTTTTCGTTTCGGATTATCTTCAAAACGAAGGTCACGGTTGGTGAGGATGCCCACTAATTTTCCTTTTTTATCAATAATAGGAATACCACCGATCTTATTTTCCCGCATTAGTTTTAATGCGTCGCCGATAGTGGCATCAGCCAGCAAGGTTACCGGGTCAATTATCAAACCACTTTCACTTCTTTTTACTTTGCGAACCTGCTCGGCTTGTTTTTCTATGGTCATGTTTTTGTGAAGGATACCCAGACCACCTTCTCTTGCCAGGGCGATAGCCAATGCGGCTTCGGTTACGGTATCCATCGCCGCAGAAAGCAACGGAACATTGAGGGTAATTTCTTTGGTGAGCTGACTTTTGATTTCTACATCACGGGGCAGCACCTGGCTGTAGCCGGGCATCAGCAGCACATCATCAAAGGTTAAACCTTCACCGAAAAATTTGTTTGATACTTGTTTGGAGGGGGAATTTCTTGTTGCCATGTGCAAAGATATATTCTGAAGGCAAATGGGAAAAATGATTTTTTGACCGCAGAGAACATGAGAAAATGAGTTAACGCAGAGTTTTGACAAATCTCGGCGGAATCTCTTATAACTCACTTCTCTGCGGTGAAGTTTTTAACTCAAACTGTACATTTTGCCAGGTTTGGAAGAAATAATCCCTTCCAGTTCCATGTTCAGTATGGCCGCGGCAACTGCGCTGCTGCTGAGTCCGCTTTTTAGGTTTATTTCATCAATATGAACGGTCTCTTTTTCCCGTAAAATGGAAATAACAATTTTTTCATCAGTCGTCAATTCGATAAACAATTCTCTCTGGCTCTTTTTATCTTTTCTGCTCTTAGCGTTGTCTTCCCACTGCATCACCTGTATCAGTTCGGCCGCATCTGTCAGCAACATAGCTTTATTGCTTTTAATAAGATAATTACATCCGGCACTTTTTGCATCCGTCACTTTGCCGGGAAACGCAAATACGTCTTTGTTATAACTATTGGCTAATTCGGCAGTGATCATACTGCCTCCTTTTATTCCTGTTTCAATGACTATGGTAGCATCACTCATACCGGCCACTATCCGGTTGCGGGTGGGAAAATTATGTTTATCAGGCTTTGATTTACTTTTGAATTCTGTCAGTAGACCGCCGTGATGTTTTATCATGTCTTTGGCAAGGCCTGTATGTTCAACAGGATATATCTGGTCGAGCCCATGGGCCAGCACACCGATTGTTGGTAAATCATTTTTAACGGCAGCTTTATGAGCAATAGCATCTGCTCCAAATGCAAGACCACTTACTACGGTTACATTCTGCGCCGCCAGTTCTTTTACTAATTTCTCGGTAACCTGTTTGGCGTAATCGGTATGGCTTCTTGTGCCGATGATAGCCACAATTTTAGCTGCATTCAAATCAGCTTCACCCTTGTAAAATAAAAGAGTAGGTGAATCGTAGCAATTTAATAATCGTTTGGGATATTCTTTATCCGTGACAAACAGAGGTTTGATTTTATATTTTTCTATAAATTTTATTTCTTCCTCCACCCTGGTAAAATCTTTAAATCCAGCGATAGAGGCCGCCCTTACAGGCCCGATGCCTTCAATTTTTTCCAGGTAAGTTTTTTTTGCATGAAAAATTTCTTCCGCATTGCAATGCTGCAGCAGAATTTTTGCCTGTACAGGGCCAATGTTTGGGATGAGTGTAAGTGATAATTGGTATAGCAGTTCGTCAGTCATGCAGGAATATCATCAGATGGTTGTAAAGCCGTAGTCTATATTTTAGGGATATTTAATTGTTTGCAGATTAACTGGCAGGTGTACTTTTCAAGTTTTGGATGCCGGGGAATAGACGTCTTTTTGTTTGTAATATTATTCTGGTAGATATCGTGTTTGCTGCCATGCCGGAATAAGGAACAGCTATTTGCAGCAAGGTGCTGAATAAATTCATTTCTTTTAATTGACATAATTGATTGCTATATCTTCTTCCAAAACTACATTTTCGAGGTGGCTTTCTGCTTCCATCGCTTCAAGATATAGCCCCAGGGCATCTATTATATTCTCTTTTGTTTCTTCAATGGATTCTCCCTGTGTAATAACACCGGGAATTTCTTTAATTGTCCCTATAAAAAACTCCTCTCCTTTTGAAATCACTAAAGTAAGTTTCATAGTATAAAATTTATCTAAAGGTAAACTAAAAAAATAATCCCTATGTTTTACTGACTAACGACTTTCATTTCAGTTCGCCTGTTCAAAGCTCTACCTTCTTCGGTTTTATTATCCGCCATTGGTTTTGTTTCGCCATAACCTCTGGCAGTTAAGCGTTGAGCAGGAATAGATTTACTTAACAGGTAAGTAACAACGGACTTAGCCCTGTTATTAGACAGTGCAAGATTGTCCGCCGGTTTGCCCACATTATCAGTGTAGCCGCTTATCTCAATTTTCAATGTCGGGTTTTCATTTAGCAGTTGAATCAATTTTTCCAGTTCAACCTGTGATGCCGGTTTCAACTCAAACTTACCGACATCAAAAAAAATATTTTTTAAAACAGCACTTGCATTGGTTTCAATCGGCTGCAGCGCAATATTTTTTTGATAAACAGAATCCGGTGAACGGTTTGCCATAAAGAAGTTGTCAGAATAAAATAAATACCCTTTGCGGTTTATATTAAAAGCATAATCTTTTCCCACGGGCAGGGTGATAAAATAATTTCCCATTTCATCTGTCTGGACTTTAGTAATGATTTGTTTGGTGGCGAGGTCAATCAATTCAACAGAACTGGGAAGACCTTTGGTTGTTTTTTTGTCAGACACCTGGCCTTTCACCCATAATGTTTTATTGGGACGAATGTCCTGGCGCAATTCAAAACTGTAAATATCATGGCCGCCTTTTGAATCACTTCTGTCGCTGGCGTAGTAAGCGGTTTTGCCATCAGCTGCAATGAACAATGTTCCTTCGTCATTGATGGTGTTGATAGGGTAGCCTAAATTTTTTGCTTTTTCCCATTTGCCGTCATAGCCTCTTCTTGTAACAAACAGATCATTACCGCCATATCCCTGCAAACCATTAGAAACAAAATATAATGTTTGATTATCAGCATGAATGAAAGGACATTCGTCATCACCGGGTGTATTGATGCCAGCTCCCATATTTTCCGGTTCACCCCATCTTCCGTTTGCCTGGAGACGGCAAACGTATATATCCTTACCCCCTAAACCACCCAACCGGCGACTGGCAAAATATAAATCTCTTTTATCAGGTGATAAACTTGGTTGTGCATCCCATTGGTCAGAATTAACCCTGCCTCCAAGATTACTGGCTTCACTCCACCCCTTGGAAGTTAAATACGAGATATATAAATCATAATTGCCATAACTATCAGTCCGGTTGTTAGCCGTAAATACCAACCACTGCCCGTCAGATGAAATATTTTGCGCAGCCTCACTCATCGGGGTATTGATATCACCTTCTATAGGTTTGGATAATTCCCATTGGCCTGCAGTTGATTTACTGTAATAAAAATCTTCATTTACATCTTTTATTCTTCTTGTAAAAACCAATTCCTTACCGTCAATAGTTACAGATGGAAAATATTCTGATTCTGCAGTATTCACATTATTGCCGGCATTTAGTGGTGCAAATACGTAATTTTTTACCGGGTTATTTTTTGCATAGTCAACAGCAAACTCATAACTCCTTTTACGTTTTTGTACAGCTTCCAGGCTGGTTGGATTCTTTGGAGGTTTTTTTGTCAGCAATTCATTTACAGCATTCAGTGCTTTTTCAAATTCTCCCAATCCGGCGAGTTGAATAGAGTATATGAGTTTATAATCTAC